>JACCVS010000266.1 GCA_013698055.1 Acidobacteriota bacterium | reverse complement strand
ACGTAACCACGCGTGCGTGCGCGCTGACTGGTCAAAGTCTCGCGAATGCGCCCGCGCAGTTGGCTATTGATCCACTGCTGAAGCGGAACGCCGAAGCCCTGCTTGGGACGGTCTAGAATCTCCGGCGGCACTAAATCCTGCACGGCGCGTTTCAGAATGTGCTTGGTTTCCAACCCTCGCATCTTCAAAGAGGCCGGGATGCGCGTGACGAACTCTATCAGCTTGTGATCCAAGAGCGGGGCGCGCGTTTCGAGCGAGGCGGCCATGCTCATCCGGTCAACTTTAGTCAGGATGTCGCCCGGTAAGTACGTCTTGCTGTCAATGTAGAGCAGCGCGTCGAGAGGCTCATTCGTTTGGACGCGAGCGGCGTATGTCTGGAAGCTGTCGAGCGTTGACGCCTGACGTCGTAGCTCTTCCTGAAAGCCTCGCGTATAAAGCGAGAGCTTGCCGAGCTTTGTAAAGACGGAGACGCTGTCGAGGTAGCGGTCGAGCGGGTCGAGCGCGACGTTATGAAGATAGTTGCGCCCCCGCGTGCCGTGCGGAAGATGTCGGCTGAGAGGCTGCATCAACTGTTCGCGCACAACGCGCGGCAGTCGCGCAAAGCCGCTGCGCTTTTGATCCGTCGCGTAGCGCGTGTAACCGCCGAACAACTCATCGCCCCCATCGCCCGAAAGAGCGACCGTCACGTACTGGCGCGCCAACTTTGAGACCATGTAGGTCGGGATGGCAGATGAATCCGCGAAAGGTTCGTCGAAATGCCAGGCCAGCTCGTCAACCACATCGCAAATCTCCGGTGTGACGACAAACTCGTGGTGATCCGTCCCGAAGTGTTTGGCCGTCACGCGCGCATACTTCAATTCGTTGAAGCTGTCCTCGTGAAATCCGATTGAGAAAGTCTTGACGGGCTGGTTCATATTACGCGCCATCAAGCCGACGATTGTGCTTGAATCAACGCCGCCGGATAGAAACGCGCCCAGCGGCACGTCCGACACGAGCCGCACGCGCACGGCCTCGTCAAGCTGTGTGCGCAACTCTTCCAGATAATCCTCTTCACGCAAGTCAGCCTCGGCTGGCTGGTAAGAAAAATCCCAGTACTGCTCGATGGAGAGTTTGCCTTCCGCCAGCGTCAGGTAATGTCCCGGCGGGAGTTTCTGGATGCCTTCAAAGATGCTAAGGGGGTCGGGCACGTAACCGAATGTGAAGTAGGCGTCCAGCGCCTCGCGGCTCATCTCGCGCTTGACTTGCGGATGTTGAAGCAGCGATTTCAGCTCCGAGCCAAAGACGAATAATCCCTGTGCGGTGTGGGTGTAGTAGAGCGGTTTTTTCCCCGTGCGATCACGGGCGATAAAGAGCTTCTGCTGGCGCTCGTCCCAAAGGGCGAAGGCAAACATGCCGCGCAGGTGCTCAAGGCAATGCGTGCCGTACTCCTCGTAAGCGTGAACGATTACTTCCGTGTCAGAGTTGGTCTGAAATTTGTGGCCACGCGCTTCAAGCTCCTGTTGCAAATCGCGGTAGTTGTAGATTTCGCCATTGAAGACAACCCAGATTGAGCCATCTTCGTTCGAGATTGGCTGTTGGCCTCCCTTGAGGTCAATGATCGAGAGGCGTCTCATGCCGAGCGCGACATGACCGCGCACCATCACGCCCTGATCGTCAGGGCCGCGATGCTCGATGACGCGACACATACGCTCAAGGGTCGCGCGACTCTCTTCGCCCGCTCCCGTCCTTTGCTCTCCATCTATGAAACCTGCAATTCCGCACATAGCCTGTTTCTAATTTTTCCCAGTTGTTGCCTGTCTTTAAGGAAGCGCGTGAGAAGGAATGCCCTTTCCAGTCTCTTCAACTGTTCTGTCGTTCGCACGCTTTATCACTACCGCCTCTTTCGCCTGAGAGGATTTGTACATAAAGTGCAGGCAGACGGCGTAGCCGACCGGATAATAAAGGTAATAGAGAAAAGCGACCGAGGCGAAAAAGCTGCTGACCATGTAACCGATCAGGCTCGCCTGTAGGCCGATGGCCAGGTAATAAAAGTACGAAGTGCGTTTCGTGGCTAAAGTCTCCCGCTCGATTTGCCTGAGTCGCTTGAACGCCGTCACCATCAGCATGACGTAGAGGATAAGAGCCGGGATGCCTATCTCGGCAGATACCTGCGTGTAAGCGTTGTGGCTCACCTGCTCACGGATGGAGACAATGTGGAAATTGCCCATTCCGATGCCGAGCAGCGGGTTACGCACGCTAATCCACACTGATCTGAAAAGAAGCGCCTGGCGCGAGACTGCGGAAGCCAGTGCGCTCTCGTCGCTACCCGTACCGTACATGGATGTCAAGCGTTCCACTAAAGCGCCCGGCAACAAGATTAACATAAAGCCGCCGCACAAGAATGAGCAGAGCACAACGCCTAAACGATGTCGCCGTCCAAATTTCCAGGCCATAACCAGCAAAACGCAGATCAGTCCGATGAAGCCGCCACGCGAAAAAGTCACCAGAGTGGCTGCGATCATCACCAGGATGCACGCGGCGTAAATTATTTTCTTAATCATTCCCCGCGCGCTTAAAAGCATCGCTACGACCAGCGGAACCATCATGACCAGATACAGCGCCATGTCGTTTGGATTCTCGAACATGCCGCCGATGATTCCCACCACGCGCTCACCCACCAGACTTAATTGACCCAGACGATAATCGTTGACCGCGGCAATGCTCACCAGACAGCCCGCAGCCAGTCCGAGAAAGATGAGAGCCTTTAAGCGGCGTTCGGTTCTGATGACGTTCACCATCACGATGAACATCACGACAACTTTCAGGAACTGTATGAAGTTATCCCAGGCTTCGGACTTATCAATGGCGAGCGGGACGCCAATCAGCCCGATTAAAGCAAGTAAGAGGATGAGATTGACCTCGCGGGGTCGAGTGGTGAGTGTTCCCTCAAGGCCGAGTTGTGTCGGGATGAAAGCGATGAGAGTTGCAACGGCGATCCAGAAGGCGAGCGAGTTAAAAGCAGAAAGGGACTCGAACAGCTCATAAGGGCGAAAGTAAAGAACCAGGGTGAACAGGAACAGGCCGGCGAAGCTGAGCGCGTGTCCACGTTTTGAAGTCCATCCCTCTTTTTTTTCGGCAGATTGAACCCTTACAGCGAGCGCCCCTTCCACAGCCTCTTCAGAACGCAGAAACCCGTCATCATGCGTCCTTTCATCAAGCTCGCGGGCGCGCACAGGCCACTCATCAGCAGCAGCATCAGCTACGGACGAGACATTGCCCGAGCGCCCACGCCGGGATGAAAATCCTTCCTCAAGCTCTCGCTCTTCTAAAGGCTTTGGCCCGCGTTTCGTGATTGGCTCGTAATCAAAAGGTGTGGATTTGTATGACATCTGCGGCACGCCGAACCAAGTAGGTTTTCTGTGGCGAGAGTGCCCCATCGGGGGCCACGCTCTTCTTTTGCTCGGGCGCGAGAGGCTCTTCCCAAAAAGCCGCCACCAATCTCAGGCATCTTACCGCATCTTAGCCAAAATTTACGCGGGCAAAGGCTTTCGATCAAAAACCTCAGCCCATGCTTTGCCGCTCCGGGTAATATCTGTTTATCTCGCTCGCGCCTCTCAGACCGGAACGCCTTCTTCGTCGCCAACCAGTACCAGGGCGCGCACGCGCTCGCGCAGTGCCATCTCGAATTGGCGCGCTTCTTCAATCTCCCCGAAGGAGAGCGAGCGCAGTTCCTGCTCGATGCGGCGGCGATAATCCGAGACCAGTGAATCCGAGACGCCGAGCGTGGCGGCGACTTCCAACTGCGTCGCATGATCCGGGCTGAGATAGCAGTGCCAGAGCACGCCCAGCATCCGGTTATATTGTTTGACTTTACCGCGTACCGTCTCGTGCAGGCTTTTCAAGAAACCGTCAACGAAATTGGCAGCCTCGCGCTCCGACTCGCGGCGCATCAAGCCCTGCTCAGGGTCATCGCCTCCGTCCACCGGCTCAAACTGGTTGCCACCATCATCCGCGTCGTCTCCGCCGAGAGGCACGAGATAAATATCCATCACAGGCAGGCGCGACATGACGAGACTTCTAAGTGCGCGCACGTCAACGGGCGCGTCTGCGGCTTCGAGCACGGAGATGATCAAATCTTCGAGGTCTGCGTTTCCGATAACTATTTGCGAGTCGCCTGTGCAGCCGACCATGCGCGTGTCGCGCTGGCGAACCGCAATCATCTTGATGCGCTGCTCAAGGTCGTTACTGTCGCGGCGCGGTTTGTTCAAAGGCCATTCAGACAGGCCGTAAATGCGGTCGGCGAGGCGACGATGCGGCTCGTCGTCTATGCCCGAAGTATCGAAGCGGCAGAAATTTGCACTTGATTGAATGAGCGTGGAGATGCGTCGAGCCAGGCGATAGGATTCCGGGTGGCGCTTGCGCAGCTCAGCCGTTAAAAGGTTTGTCAGCTCGATTTGCCCGACTTCGCATTCGATCTCGGCGTTCGTCATCTCCGTATCGAGATAGTGCTGGAAACGGCCCTTGCTGAGAAGCTGGACGAACAGTTCCTGCGTCAAATCCGTGTAAGCGTTGTGCGTGCCTTCTTCGATGAGCAGACCGGCGCTGCGCGAGGCGCGCACCAAGGGATGATGAGAGACGAGGCGGTGCAGCTCCGCCCAGAGGCGGCTGACATCCGAGCAGCGCAGGCTTTCGATCCACGCCCCGCTCCGCGATTGGCGCTCAAAGCCAGCGCGCGTTGAACGTGGCTGTTCCTTGATAGCGCTCATCGTAGACCCTTTCGGCTGGTTATCACTGGTTGATTTCACGGTATTATAGTTATGGCACTCGTGCAAGGTTTGGATTGGCATCAGCGAATTCTTTTCTCAACGGCGTGGCTCGCTTTTACGAAGGCTACAGTCAAAACTTCTAAAACTCTCGTCGCAGTATTTCTTGACTCATGGCTGAGAGGCTTGGGGAGAGTGATTTTCTCAGGTAGGTCATCAGTCAAAGTCAGGCATCCCATTGGCCTGCAAATCGAAAGGTTAGATTCCTCTTTAACATTGTCAATTATTTTCGTCGTCGAACCCGTGTCGGCTGCTTCAGCAAACTTTGTCGAGAGGCGACTCATGTGAAAAACTCTTTGACGAGCAGCACGCCGGAGCCTGAATTGAGGTGAGCGGATGGGTCGCGGGCAACCGTTTCAAGAGGAGCCACGCGCTTCTTTGGCGGCGATGAGCAAGTGAAACTCTCATCTGGGGAAGGTACAGCTTCGGAATCCGCTGGCCTCATTTTATGGACTTTGCCGGAGTTCGCGCCATCGTGACCGCAATGGGAAATGACGGGATTATCCAGGAAAGAATCGTCAGAAGCATTATGCCCCTTTGACGACAGAAAAGATGTTATCAGCAAACAGCGAAATGAGCAACATCTTTTTACAAAGAGGGCAAAATATTGATATTGCAGATAAAAAACCCGTTTCGCCCCCCTCTAACTTTGGAAGGTTGGGGCGATTAACGGTTTATTAACGTTGACCAGGCGAAGCGCTCTTTCAGGGTTGAACAGTTGCCTACAGCATTTACCTTGCCCCTTCTACAGCCTTCAAAGTAAGTGCTTCGAGCCTGGCGAGTCGAAATAGCGACGATTTAGCGTGCAAACAAGAGCGGACATCGAAGGGGATTTACTACATGATTCTCAGTACAATCGCATTTTACAAACGAGCTACCTGCCCTTCTTCAGAGACTCTGCTGTCGTATCGAACGTGCGATATGGCTGCGGAGCAAATGATCTGGGTGTCTTCTCACCTGGACGAGTGCGATTTCTGCGGCGCGGAGATTCAACTACTGACCGAACATGCGCCGGCAGAAGAAGAGGAATGCGCCCTCTCCGACATGCCCCTGAATTTACGCTGGCTCGCTAAATCGCTCCTGAGCGCCGATCTGCTCGGCCTTGAATCTCTTGCCGGAACTAACTACGAAAAAGAGCGCCTGACGTTAACAGACGCCTGATTCCGAAGAAAAAGCCCCCGCCAACGATTTTTTCTCCACAAAGCCAATCTCGTTTATCTTGTTACCTGCCGGAGCGTTTCTGCTTTCCGGCGCTCTGTTTTGTCTCGGGGCAGGGCGATTTAGCTGAGAACTTTTCTGCCACATCCGTCATTTGCAGTTGATCCTCCGGCCAGATTGCGGGAAAAGTGTAACCAGGCCCTTTCTTAAAGGTTTGCTCTTCCCAGATTCTTTTTCCGGTTTCGTCAAAGTAAATACGGTGTTCAAGCTCTGTGCCGTTGACCGCGCCGCCCGTAATGAAGACGAATCGGAGACGCCCCGCCTCGTCGTAGTAATGCTCTCG
>JACCVS010000413.1 GCA_013698055.1 Acidobacteriota bacterium | reverse complement strand
TCTATCGCGTCAATGCGTCGAAATAAGGCAGAAGGCGGAAGGCGGAAGGCAGTAAGCAGAACTCGTTATGGGTTTCTGCCTTCTGCCTTCTGTTTTTTGCCTTTCGTCGCGTCGCCGTCTTGTCTTGCGAGGTCGAATTCGTGTACAAGAGCTTGGAGATAGTCTAAATCGCAAAAGTCCGTGAAGCCGAGCATCTATGTCCTTCAAGTATGAGCAACATCCCGACAAAGAATATGTTGAAGAAAGCCATCATAGCCCTTGTTTTTATGATTTCGGCGAACGCCGCTCAGGCGCAGGATGGCTGGGTGGCCGTTCAAAGCCGTGCTGCCGGAAAAGATTTGAACGCCGTCTATTTCGCAGACGCCAAGCGCGGATGGGTCGCGGGTGATGGCGGGTTCGTCAGTCGCACAACGGACGGCGGGCTGACATGGACGCCCATCTCGATAGAGACGAAAGACGGCATCAACGACATCTACTTTCGCAACAAAGAGGACGGCTACCTGCTCGCAGGCAACAGCATCTTTCAATCAGAAGACGGCGGGCAGACGTGGCGAGAGATACGGCGCTATTTTGCATCGGACTTCGGCGGCGCACAGCCTGAGCTTTACAGCGTGCGCTTTTCGGGAAAGAAGAGGGGCTGGGTGGTTGGCTCCATCAGTAACAACGATGTGGTCGTTGACAGCCTCGTTATCTACACCAACGATGGCGGCAAATCCTGGCAGCGCCAGCGCGTCCCGACCAAACAGGAATTGATTCACGTGGACTTTGCGGACGAAAAGCGTGGCTGGATTGTCGGCGTTGGCGGCACGATCCTGCACACGGAGGACGGCGGCGAGACCTGGGCTGAGCAGTTATCGAACACGAAAGCAACGCTCTATCACGTGGATTTTCGTAATGACCGGACGGGGTGGGCTGTGGGCGAGCGGGCGACCATTCTAAGAACGACGGACGGCGGCCTAACCTGGGCGGCGGTTGATGCAGCGGTGCGCGGCACACTCTTGAGCGTGGAATTTCCTGATGAAAAGGCCGGTTGGCTGGTCGGGCGCGGCGGCGTGATTTTGCGCTCGGACGATGGAGGCCGCACCTGGATTCAACAGGCGAGCAAGACGAAGCAGAACCTTTACGCGCTTTTCATGGACAAAAGGATGGGCTGGGCCGTTGGCGGTAACGGGACTATCTTGCAGTACGAGCGTTAAAAGGCGGTTTGATGGAAGTTTTCAAAGATTAGCCAAAAAATTCGCTGAAAGCTGATGGCTGAGATTATTATGAGCAACCGAGATGGAGGATTGAGACATCAGAGATTTTGCAAGGTTACTCCAAAGAGAGCCGCCAAGGGAAAAAAGCGGTTGGGTAACGTTCGATTCCTCCTGTGATTCCGCCCGGTATGACGACTCATGCCGGGCGGCTTTTTTTATTCAAAAGAAGGATTCAGCCCGGATTTTCGTTAATCATCCCGCGAAGTTCCGCACGGAGGCGCTCGATCTCGGCGAGTTTCTGCTCAACGCGATCAAAAAGGGCGGATTGCGTCTTGATACCTTCATCAATCAGGAAAGCAGCGGCTTCGGCGCGGTTACGAAAGACACCGGCCTGGACGAGTTGTTCGAGTTTCTCCTGCGCATCGTGCGAGACTTTGACGGCGACCACGTAATCATCCTTTGCTGAAATGGCGCGCTCAATGGTGCGACTGATGTCGCGTCCGATGGCGCTCAGTGATTCTGGAATACGCGAGGCAATCTCGCGCACGGAAGAAGACGTGCGCCCTCTCTCTTGGTTCTCCGGCTCATCCTCGCGCAACATCAGGTCATCTACTATCTCGGGCGTTTTCGGCTCATCCTGCCGATAGTCGTATGGATTGCTCATCTTGGCTCAAACTCCTTTGATGCTCACTTACGCGCGGCGCGGCCAAAAGTTCGCGCGTCGTGGGGAGCAGTTGGAACTTACGGCTGTAATATACACTATCTGAAAATGAATTGAAGATATTCCTGTTATCCCGGCTTCTAAATTTTGACTTCTGACTTCCGGTTCTGGCGCGCGATTGTGTAGAGAATCGTCTTGACTTCAAAGGGCGTCAGATTGGGATAGGCTTCCATGATAAGGGCGATGATGCCGACGACGTGAGGACACGCGAAGCTGTTGCCAGTCAGTTGACGGAAGCCTCCGCCCGGCCAGGTGGTTCGCACCTGCACGCCGGGCGCGACGATCTCGATGACCTCGCCGTAGCGATAGCCGAAGTTAAAAGGGTCTTGTCCGTCGTCTTTAACTACAGAGACGAGCGAGGAAGAGAAGATTGAAGGGAAACTCGGCTGCGGTAGATTGTTGGCAGCCGCGACGACGATGCAGCCCGCGTGGTAAGCCATGTCAAGCAGATCGTGCAGCGGCCCGTGATACTGCGGCTTGGTCGTCCCCAGAGAGAGATTGATAATCTGCATCCGCTGCTTGATGGCGTAATCAAGGCCTGCGAGGAACATCTCGCCTGAGCCTGAGGCGTTCGCGCCCAGCACCTTGATGCTGTAAAGCTCTGCGTCAGGGGCAATCGAAGAGATGATTCCCGCGCACGCCGTACCATGCCCCGCCGCGTCTCCCGTCTTCGCTGGCCGAAACGTGACGCGGCCTCCCGTTGTTTCGGCTTCCACCGAAGCCTTCACTTTGCCTTGCAACGCCGGGTGCGCCGCATCAATTCCGCTGTCAACGACGCCGACGCGAACGCCGCGCCCCGTCCGCCCCTTCCACAGCGCGGCGGGCGTAATCGGCTCCCACAAATTCGGAAGCGCGCCTTTCATAGTTCCTCTTAGATTAGATTGTGCCATGCGGCAATACCGGGCATTGAATTGGGGCTTCCGGGAATTTTAAGGGCACGCCATTGTACGATGCGCGCCGCCCGTTACGCACGAAGAAAATCCCGCCGCCATCAGAGTTTCATTCCGCTCAGGGCATGACACAGAAGAAAGAGGCCGATCCCAATCCCGCGCAACCTTGCCCGCGCCGCGCGCATCCGTGTACTATGCAAAAAGCCGGAATCGCTCGGCGGTTGCTGTCACATCAGCGCGCTCTTCAAGGAGTCGCGCTCAAACTTCTCGGATTTTTCAAAAGAGGCTTTCAGCAGTGAAAAACAGAATTACTCTCGCTCTGGTCGCATTACTTATTACCGCTCTGACAGTCCCGATGCTCGTCTCGGCACAGCAACCGAGGACACCTCAACAACAGGAGCCTTCAACAACCATTCGTCCCAGCGGAACTACCGGCAGGCGCGGCGG
>JACCVS010000404.1 GCA_013698055.1 Acidobacteriota bacterium | reverse complement strand
ATACTACGCGACCAATCGAGCCGCGACCGATGCCCGCTACACCTTGCTCTCGCGCCGCATCACCGAAACGGAATGGCTGCGAGCGCTCTCCGCGCTCGACATGTTGGGGATGGAAGAAGGCTGGATGCAGGAGTATGACGGCGCGTCGCACTACTATCGTCCTGACTTCACAGACCAGGAAAAGCCATTCAAGGACATTAGAGATTTTCAGGAAAGTTAAGGCCGAGGGGGAAGCGTGGAATTCATGGGAATGAAATGAACCGAAGAAGAGAGCGGATAATCAGACTCGTCAAGAGCAGGCTTTCACGAAAAGGCAGGCCCAGACTGCTTGTCTCACTCATCCTGTTGGTCACGGGGATTGCCGGGTTTCTTGTTTCCTTCTTACTTCTGCGCTCGGGTATGACGCGGATGTGGCTTCGATATCCGCTGGCTATACTGTTCGCGTATTGTGTGTTTTTGCTGCTATTGCGCCTCTGGTTGTTTCTTCAGCGACCCCGAATTCCTGACATTGACGATATAAATACCGACTTGCCGTCTATAGACATAAATCTCCCTGGTTCTCCGAATTATTCTGAGGGCTTTCAGTTCAGCGGGGGTGGCGGAGATGCGGGCGGTGCGGGCGCGGGCGGGAGTTGGGGGCAAGGCCTCTTCTCCTCTTCTTCACCTTCCTCTTCTGGATCAGGCGGCAGTTCTTCTGCCTCATCCGGGAGCGGTGGTGGTGGTGGGCTTGATCTGGATGAAGGTTTTTTCATCATCGTAGCTATTGTGGCGATAGCCGGAGCGCTCATCGCCATTTTGTATGTAGTTTATGTCGCGCCTGCGCTGCTGGCGGAAATTCTGGTTGATGGGGTGTTGGTCGCGGGACTGTATAGAAAGCTAAAAGGAGTAGAGCAAAGGCACTGGCTGCGGGCGGCGGTTCGGCAAACAATACTACCTGCCTTGATAGCCGCCATGCTTTTTTCCGTCGCTGGCTATGCTTTGCAGAGAGCCGCACCTAAAGCACATTCTATTGGAGAGGTCTGGAGATATGTCATGGAGGATTGAGCACGCGATCATCAGCGCCGCATAAGTCGCCCCTCCGTTACCTCCTTTCATAAAACGTAACCTTGAGATTCTCTTCAATCTGCCGCGAATCGTAAGGCTTGAATCCATGCAGATAATCTTCCGGCATGAAAGTGTCCGCGTCTTCTATTGCCAGCGGAATCTCCGTCACGATCCATTTATCTATCTCGCCGAGAAAAGTTTGATAGACCTGAAACCCTCCGATGATAAAAAGGTCTGAGGAGAGATAAGGTCTTAATGACAGCACCGCTTGCTTGTCTCTCAAAACAATCACGCCGTCCTGTGCTTCAATCTCCGCTTGCCTGCTCAAGACGAGGTTGAGCCTGTTCGGCAAGGGCTTTTTGAGCGAATTCCAGGTTCGATAGCCCATCAAGCAAACATTACCAATGGTCTGCTGCTTGAAAAACTTCAAGTCTGCGGAGTAGTGCCAGGGGATTGTGCCCCCACGGCCTATGGCTCCGTTTCTACTGACGGCGACGATGCCGATGATTGCCATGCTCTTTATGGACGTTCCCTTCCTGATTTATTTCCGCACCTTACCCGAAGCCTGATTATTCTGCCATGTCTGTGCCGGACAAAGGTAAGTCACGGCGCGCTCAACATCAATGAAATTCTCGCGGGCATCCCATTAGTCAGGCGCAGTTGCGTTATACTTGGCCGTGAATAATTCTTAGTGCGCTGCAGCAGCATCTACAAAAACTCATGAATGAAAGCTTACGCTCTCTCTTTTCTCATACGGGGCGCATCGTCTACCTGAACCATGCAGCGATTTCGCCTCCGCCCATCAAGACGATCGAGGCTGTCTCGGCTCAGATGAGAGATGTGGCCGAGAACGGGTCTCTCAATTACCGTAAGTGGGTGGCCGTCAGAGAGCGGGCGCGCAAGCTCGCCGCCGGGATGCTCGGAGCGCAGCCCCGTCAGGTCGCCTTCATGCGTAACACTTCGGACGCGCTCTCCACAGTTGCGAACGGATTGAACTGGCGCGAGGGCGAGAACATCGTCACCTTCAGGCGCGAGT
>JACCVS010000394.1 GCA_013698055.1 Acidobacteriota bacterium | reverse complement strand
CGCCGCAGGCGCAGGCACAACTCGCCGCAGACAAAGAGACGCGCAAGGAGTTTGCCAAAGACCTGCGTGAGATGCTCTCACTCGCCGAAGAGGCCAAGACGGCAGGTTACGCCAACCGGCCAGAGATTAAGCGCCAGATGAGCCTCGCCAGCTCGCTCGTCATCGGACAAAGTTATCTGGAAGCGCAGAGCAAGAAAGCGCCGGGCGCGCAGCCTGCTGCTGCCATTACTCAGGCGGAGAGTGATGCATTCCTTAAAGAGCCTGAGCAGGAAAAAAGGTTCGAGGAATTTATTGCCGATGCGAAAGCACGCAGCCCGCAGGCTGGAGAGTTGCCCGAAGCACAGAAGGTGCAATTGAAACAGCAATGGGCACGAATTATGATCGCCGAGCGCAAGGGCAGGCAGGAAGGCCTGGAAAAAAACCGGCGCGTGCAATTGCAGATCATGTTGCAGGAAGCGCGCTCGCTGGCCGAAGCCTATGCTAAAGAGAAATTGGTTGAGCAGATTAAAGCAACGGATGCTGAGGTAGAGGCTTACATTGCCAAGCATCCCGAGCTTGACCCGGCGAAGGCGCGCACGCAGGCTGAAGAGATTGCGAAGCGAGCGCGCGGCGGAGAGGATTTCACGAAACTCGCCGGAGAGTTTTCGACCGATCCCGGCAGCAAGGCGAAGGGCGGCGATCTCGGCTGGTTCGGGCGCGGGCAAATGATCAAGCCTTTCGAGGACACGGCTTTTGGTTTGCAGCCCGGACAGATTAGCGATGTGGTCGAGACGGATTTCGGATACCACATCATCAAAGTCGAAGAGCGCGGGATGAAGCCCGGGGCTGACGGCAAGCCCGAAGAACAGGTTCGCGCGCGTCACATTCTGATTGGCAAGGGATCGGGAAATCCGGGAAATCCGCTCGCTCCACCACAGTCGCCGCAGGAGACAGCGAAGGCAGCCGTCGAACAGGAGAAGCAGAAGAAGGTTCTTGACGAGATTGTGCAGCGCTCGCGCGTAACTGTCGCGGAAGATTTTGTCGTCAAGAAGCCTGACCCTGCTGCGATGATGCCTCGCGGGCTGCCACCCGGAATGCAGGAGGAAGAGGAAATGCCTGTCGAGGCTCCTCCGCCTGCGTCGTCAGGTAATGCCAACGGCGCGCCGAAGCAGCTTGGCGATCCTCGTCCCTCAACACAGGGAAGCAAAGGCCGACGCCAGCCATAATGAAAAGCAGGAGTCAGGAGTCAGAATCCAGAATTCAGAATAAAACAAAATCAGTTGCAGCTTTTCATTCTGGCTCCTGACTTCTGGATTCTGACTCCTGCAATTAGCCTTGATGTTGTTTGGAGATTATCGAGTAGAGGTTGTGCCTGATACGGAGTTTCGCCTTGACGGCGGCGCAATGTTCGGCGTCGTTCCGCGCGCTCTCTGGTCGAAGGTCTGTCCGCCGGATGAAGAGAATCGTATTCGCCTGAACATGAACTGCCTGTTCATTGAAACGAAGGATGAGCGCATTCTCATCGAAACGGGCGCAGGCGATAAGTGGTCGTCGAGACAGGGAATCATCTACGGCATCACGCGCGAACGCCCTTTGGGAGAATCGTTGCGGGCTATCGCGGGCGTCGGCGCGGAAGAGATTAGTATCGTCGTCAACACACATTTGCATTTCGATCATGCGGGCGGCAACACAACGCGGGACGAAGCGGGGCGCATTGTTCCGACGTTCCCGAACGCGCGTTATTTCGTCTCGCGCGACGAGTATGAGCACGCGGAGAGTCCGCACGAGCGCGACCGCGCAAGCTATCTGCCGGAGAACTGGCGCGCAATCGAGGAGTCCGGTCAGCTTGAGTTGAAAGACGCGGACTACGAGGTCGTGCCTGGGCTGCGGATGGAGACCGTTGCAGGGCATTCACGCACGATGCAATGCGCGAGATTGACGCGCGGAGGCAGGACACTTTTCAGCTTCGCCGATCTTGTCCCCACGCGCGCACACGTGCCGTTGGCGTGGATTATGGGCTACGATCTTTTCCCAGTGGAAACACTCGAAGCGAAAAAGCATCTACTGCCGCAGGCGGTGCGTGAAGATTGGCTCTGCCTTTTTTACCACGACCCGGAAGTGCCATTGTGCCGCGTCGTTGAAGATGATGGGAAGCTGCGCGCAATCGGATTTGAAGAGAAGCAGGACGGATTCATTCCGGGTGAGTAGATTTGCAGCAGCATTCGATAAGGATAATTATTAAGATATGACATCAGCGCGGATCGGCATCATTGGCGGCAGTGGCCTCTACCAGATGCCGGAGTTAAAGGACATTGAGGAAGTAAAAGTAGAGACGCCTTTCGGAGACCCTTCCGATGCTTTCATTCTGGGAACTCTTGAAGGCGTGCGCGTGGCGTTTCTGCCGCGTCATGGGCGCGGGCATCGCTACACTCCGACCAACCTGCCGTTCCGCGCGAACATCTATGCAATGAAGCTGCTCGGCGTTGAGCGAATACTTTCGGCTTCAGCCGTCGGTTCTTTGCAGGAACAATACGCGCCGCTCGACATGGTCATTCCCGATCAGTTCTTTGACCGGACACGGGCGCGGGCGCATGAATCAACTTTCTTCGGCGAAGGAATCGTCGCTCACGTCACCTTTGCTCATCCGGTGTGTAATGAACTGGGCAATGTGCTTGAGACATCTTGTGGGGCAGCCGATGTCAAGACGCATCGCGGCGGAACATATCTGTGTATGGAAGGTCCCGCGTTCTCGACGAAAGCCGAATCAAATGTCTATCGCTCATGGGGGATGGATATCATCGGGATGACCAACTTGCAGGAAGCGAAGCTGGCGCGCGAAGCCGAGATTTGCTACGCCACGCTCGCGCTCGTCACGGATTACGATTGCTGGCATGAGGCGCACGATGCAGTCTCAGTCGAAACAGTAATTGAATATCTCAATAAGAACGTCAGAAACGCACAGGTTATCATGCGCGAAGCGG
>JACCVS010000384.1 GCA_013698055.1 Acidobacteriota bacterium | reverse complement strand
CGTTTGTAGCGTCAGCCATGATCGTGCGCGTGGGAGGACGGTTAGTAAGGGAAAGTGTTCCCAACAGATGTTGTTCATGCTTTAAGTCCTCCGAGTCAGTGGAGTAAATCGATCAAGACAGGAGGGTATCGCTGATGTTCCACGTAAAATAGAGAGGGTGTAAAAGATTTTGTGTAAGTGGTCGTTGAGATTAAACTCTTACTTGAAAAGGAGTCTCAATGCCCATTGACCATAAGCTGATTGACAACTTACTGAAAGACTACAAGACGCCCGAAGAGATTCTCGGCGAGGGTGGCCTGCTCAAGCAACTCACCAAAGCTGTTTTGGAGCGAGCCATGCAAGCCGAACTAACCGAGCATCTCGGCTACGAACGCCACGATGCCGCTGGTGATAACTCCGGCAACTCCAGAAACGGCAAGTCCAGGAAGACTCTCAAAGGCGATTTCGGCAATCTCCCCATTGAAGTTCCGCGTGATCGTGATGCCAGCTTCGACCCGAAGATCGTCCCAAAGGGGCAGACTCGTTTCGATGGCTTCGATGACAAGATTCTTTCGCTCTATGCGCGGGGGATGACGACCAGAGAGATTCAGAGTCACCTCGAAGAGATCTACCAGGTCGAAGTCTCACCCGCCCTGATTTCTTCAGTTACGGATGCGGTCATTGAGGAGGTCAAGGTCTGGCAGAATCGCCCGCTCGACCCCCTCTATCCGATTCTGTATCTCGATGCTTTGCAGGTCAAAGTGCGCGACGGGGCGCACATTCGCAATAAGGCCATTTACTTGGCAATCGGGGTTAACCTCTCTGGCATTAAGGAAGTCCTGGGCCTCTGGGTCGCCCAGACTGAAGGCGCTAAGTTCTGGTTGCAGATCGTGACGGAGTTGAAGAATCGCGGGGTGGAAGACATCTTCATCGCCTGCGTGGATGGACTCAAGGGCTTCCCTGAAGCTATTGAGACAGTCTTTCCGCAGGCACAAGTGCAGCTCTGTATCGTGCATCTGGTCAGACACAGCTTGAACTACGTTGGCTGGAAGCAGCGCAAGGAAGTGGCGGCTGACTTACAAAGAATCTATCGCGCCTCGACGCGCGAAGAGGCTGAGATGAAGCTTGATGAGTTCGCTCAGAAGTGGGACGAGCAGTTCCCGACCATCTCCAAATCATGGCGAGCGAATTGGGAGCGCATTGTCCCGTTCTTCGCTTACCCGGCAGACATCCGCAAGGTCATCTACACGACCAACGCCATAGAATCGGTGAATATGAGTTTGCGGAAGATCATCAAGAATCGCGGCTCTTTCCCGACCGACGAATCAGCCCTCAAGTTGCTCTATCTGGCGTTGCAGAACATTAGCCGGAAGTGGACGATGCCGATCAAAGAGTGGAAGGCGGCTTTGAATCGCTTTGCGATCTTGTTCGAGGATAGGATGCCTGTTCTCTAGTGACGATCACTTACACAAAGTTCTGGACACGCTCAAAATAGATGTGAGAACTCTTCACTACCACCTGCCTTGTCGTCCGTTGCCCGTATCGTGGCACGACTTCTAATCAACTTTTCATCTTTTAGAGTGATTCTCATGGCGTAGGCCGCAGGGCGTCGCGCCATGCTTGATATTCAGAAGGGCGTAGGCGAAAACGAGCGTAATTGCCTTCGTGTAGGTTCTCTAGCTCCCTAACCGCTATCCTAACGAAATCGTCCAAATGCTCTGACGGCACACGGTCACCCGTGGCAGCAGCCACTTCCTCGACGCTGGGCGGCACCCGGCGGCGCACGATATCGCCCACGACCTCAATCAGTTCGTGACGGAATCTGAGCCTGAACCTGTCCGGCTCACCCAGCGATTGTCGGATGGCTGCGTAGCGCTGGCACGAGCGTTCATAGGCCCACACGAAAACATCGCGCAGGAGCTCGATATGGTTGAGTTCGTAGACTCCCAATAATCCATCAACGTATGCGCGTTCCGGCACGTCCACGAACGAAAGGGGGCACAGGTTATGCCGCATGAGTGGGATGTTCGCAGCCAGGCGTGAAACGGGCTTGTTGACATCTTCGAATGGCTGCAGGTAAGGCAGGTGAACCATGGCGAAGAACGCCTGCTCGAACGTCTCACGGATGGCAGCGGCGGTATCTACGATCTGCTGAAAACATTCTTCAATCAACTGCGGCG
>JACCVS010000371.1 GCA_013698055.1 Acidobacteriota bacterium | reverse complement strand
TTACAGGTCAGAGCAATCGAAGTCCTGCAAGTGCTGAACTGCTTTATCGGCGCACTGTGCGCCTACGTGCTGTTTCGCATTCTTCTGGTTTGTCTGAAATCCGTTTACCTCAGCGTGGTTCTCACTCTGCTTTTCGCTTTCTCCCAAACATGGTGGAAATTTTCCACTGATGCCGACAGCTACATCGCAAGCGTCTTCTTTCTGCTCGTCAGCTTTTACCTGATTCTCCCCAACCGCAAACCACAGCCCTTTCTCTTAGCCTTAGCTCACGCCTTGAGCATGTTCTTTCATCAACTGGCGATTCTCTTCTTTCCGGTGATCGTGCTGGGCATCCTGCTGCAAACTTCCTCGCAGCCTGCGAAGCAACGGCTAGCGCCCGTGCTTAAATATAGCCTGACGGCCTTTCTGATAACGTTCCCGGTCTTTTACTACTCCTTTTATCTCGTCACGGGGAGCTTCGCCTTCAAGCCGTTCTTTCAGTGGATTACCAACTTTTCCCCCGAGCACGGTTTCACCTTCAACCTCTGGGACAACCTGACGTACACCTTGCGCGGACACTCGCGACTCTTCGCGGGCGGGAGAATCAGCTTTTTGCGCGACCTGAAGAGTCCCTTCATGTTCGTGACGGCAGGCATCAGCTTGATTCTCGCAACCTTTTTCTTCTTCAAACTCATTCGATACTTCAGGGAGATCAAAACGGGTTTTCATGGCGCACTCAAGGATAAAGGGAATTTCAAAGCATTGAGGCTTCTGTGCATCATTTGGCTTGCCCTTTACCTGATTTTTCTTTTCTTCTTCATCCCGCAGAACACTTTCTATCGCCTCTTTTATCTTCCGGCGATTATCGTGCTTGTCGGCACTTTCCTTGCTCCTTACGAAACCGCACGAAATCATGTGCGGAGATACCGCGCCGCACTCTTTGTGGCTCTAATAGCAACTGTGAATCTGACTTATTCCGCCTACCCGTACACACAGGTGCGCGCCAATCCTCCGCTCGCGCTCGCGTTGGAGTTAAATAAGGCATGGCCGCAGGGGACAATCATCTATTTTGCGATGTGGAACAGCGACAACTCTCTGGTCAGATATTTCAATCCCTCGACCACTTGGCGGCAAGCTGATCGAGAGACGTTTGAAAAGGAGATACAAGGATTGCAGGTAGGCAGCGGCGCTGTCTGGATGGACACGACGATGATTGATCTTTACCAAACCACGCCGGAAGGAAGACGCCTGCTTGAGGCTCATACCATCAGACGGCCCGAATATGAATTGGTCAACAGCAAGTTCAGGCTTCAGTTCTATGAGATCAAGTTAGACTCTCTTGATAATCCCACGAAAATTCCATCACCGTAGGAACGAATCCTTAATCTTACAAATGCTACCGCACGCGAATAACAGCGAGGGTCAGGTTCCCATTGGTGCCGATAATCTCTGTTTCGATGGCCGAATAATCGGTCAACTGTTTTTCCCACCTGGTCGGAACGAAGACGAGCGCAACGCCGCCTCTCGCGCGGGCCTCATTGGCAGCCTCACTTGCATCGTCAAACCTGAAAGGCTCGCCATCCGTTTTGTAGCCCAATTGTCCTCCGGCATAAAACTCACCCGTGCGGTCATCGGTCAGCATGTAGAAAACGGGCGTTGAAGTAAGCCCGCGCCTCTCAGCCTGCTGCATCAGTTCACGCACGGATTCACGATGAGAAATTCGCTCGACGCCGCAATTAAGTAGTAATGCGATTGAGACGAACATCGCGCTACAAATTAACTCGACACGCAGAGCGCGCCTTTGCTTCCAGAGAATTGCTAACAACCCTGCGATGACAAGAGGGGCAACTATCATGATTGAGCAGAGGATCGTCACCGCACCGGTTCGCTCCGCATAGATTATTCCAGCCAGCGCAAGAGTGAGAAGAATCCCCCCCGTGATGCGGAACGCCGTGTTCCCTTCCTCGTCCCGCACAAACCTCGACAGGCGGTCGCCCACCAACAACATCGCGCCGGGCAGCGCAGGCAGAATATATGCGGGCAGCTTCGATCCTGAAAAAGAAAAGAAAGCGATGGGCGCGATGAGCCACGCCAGAGCGAAGACGCGCGACTTGCTTTCCACGCTCCGCTCGCGCCATTTCCAGCGCAGCGCGCTCATCAAGCCCTTGATGAACAGGACAGTCCACGGCAACGTCAGCAACAATATGATGGGCAGGTAAAAATAGAAACGCTGCGGGTGCAGATACTTGTTCGAGACGTAGCGCGCGAAATGATGCTGGATGAAAAACTCGTCCACGAATGTCCAGCCATGCCGCGCGATCACGGGAGCATACCAGGTGGCCGCGACCGCGCACGCCAGCGGGATTCCCCACAGCAAGCTCAGGAAAATCCCTTTGCGAGGCCACTCCCGCCGCATCAGGTAATAAAGACCGACAACGCCGAACGGAATGACAATCCCGACCAATCCCTTCGCCAGCAATGATGTTCCTATCGCCGCGTAAAAACCCGCCGTCAGCCAACGACGCCGCTTCTCGTTTCCTTCTATCTCCCCGACGAAGAAGCACGCGAGCGCCGCCGTCACCGTCAACGTCACTACCGCATCAAAGCTCGCCGCACGAGAGAAGACAATCAACCCGGCGCTTGAAGAGAGCGCAACTCCGCTCCACAATCCAAAGCCATCGCCAGTTCCCTTGTCAGCTTCGCCAGCGCGCTCGATGCGCCTTCCCATCCAGTAAATCAAAAATGCCGTGAGCAACCCTGAGAGCGCAGGACCGAGACGCGCCGCCCACTCCGACACGCCGAAGAGGCGATAGCTCGCCATCATCATCCAGTAAAGCAGCGCGGGCTTTTCAAACCACGTGTGGCCGCCGAGCGTCGGCGTCACGTAATCTCCGCGCAGGTACATCTCGCGCGCCACCTGCGCGTAGCGCGGCTCATCAGGCCCGACGAGCGGCAGATGTCCGAGACCGTAAAGGTAGAATGCGGCAGCGGCGAGAAAAAAGAGCAGCCAACCACGCTTGGCAAGCGTCGAACGTTGCAAGTATATTCACCCGAAGACAGTAATCAGTGTTCAGCCGTCAGCAGTCAGCTAAAAACTTGTGGCGGAGCGTTCTTGAGTATCATCGAAGACGCGCTTATCTTCAATCCGCGAGA
>JACCVS010000356.1 GCA_013698055.1 Acidobacteriota bacterium | reverse complement strand
CGTCAATCAAATTAAGCGAGATGGCATTGGTCGCAAAAGCGACGAAGGCGACTTTCTTTCCTTTGATGTTGAGATACGGGATATCGCCCGGGTCTGCGCCGGTATGAATAATGCCCACATCTTCCATAGTCTTGCGCGAACTGGCGCGTCCCGGTGCGCCGAAGTCCGAAGAGTGGTTGTTCGCCAGGCTCACGATGTCAAAGCCAGCCTCCTTGAGATACTTTCCATAGCGCGTTGGCATCCCGAACGTATAACAGAATTTCGAGTTCGGGCCGCACTTGGTCTGCGTTCCACCGTCAATCATCGCTCCTTCTAAATTAGCGAAGGCGATGTCGGCTGAAGACAGGAGCGGTGTCAGGCCGGAGATCAATTCAGCGCCGTCTTTGACGGGAAGCCCGCGCCCCTGAGCGGTTGAGCCGAGCATGGTATCGCCGACCGCCATAATCGAAATTGGTTCACCCGAAGCAGGTGTCGGCGCAGCCTGCGGCGAAGCCTGTGCAGCCGAAGCTGAAGATGGTTGATCTGCAGTGCTGCACGCCGCGCCCCCATAAAGCGCGAAAGACACGAGCATGATAATGAAAGCGAAGAGCATTTTGCTGGATTTCATAAACGTATCTTTGATGCCTCTATACTTTAGTTTTGGACATTTCTTAAATCACGAGTCCGCTTGTCCCGCATATTGATCCGTGCTCGCGCTTGAGATGGTTTCCGTTTCTTCCGTGAGCGCCTGGTCAACCAACCGGCGTTGCTCCATCTCGTGAATCGAATAAGAGCCGGTCGCGGGGCTGGCCGAGGCCGCACGTCCCACAAAGTACGGACGCTGGCATGAGGGCAGCATGTTCACCAAACGCGGCTCGACAAAAGTCCAGCCGCCCATGTTCTTTGGCTCTTCCTGCGCCCAGACTAACTGCGTCGCGTTCGGATAATTGGCGAAGATTTCACGCAGCCGTTTTTCCGGGAACGGGTAAAACTGTTCGAGACGAACAAGAGCGACCTTTTCATCATCCGATACTTTACGCGCGGCGTTGAGGTCGTAAAAGACTTTGCCGCTACAGACCACGATGCGCTGCACGCTTTCGCGGTTTTTGACTTCCGCATCGTCAATCACCGGCATGAATCCACCGTTCGTCAGGTCATCTAAATTGGAAGTCGCAGCTGGCAGACGCAGCAGACTCTTCGGCGTAATCACGACGAGCGGGCGAATAATCTTTTGCTTCGCCTGTCGTCGCAGGAGATGAAAATACTGCGCCGGAGTGGTTGGATAGCAAACCTGTAGATTGTTCTCCGCGCAGAGTTGCAGGTAACGTTCAAGGCGCGCGCTGGAATGCTCCGGCCCCTGACCTTCATATCCATGCGGCAGCAGCAGCCCGAGCCGCGAACGCTGCTGCCACTTATCTTCCGAAGCCGCGATGTACTGGTCAATGATGACCTGCGCGCCGTTGCCGAAATCCCCGAACTGCGCTTCCCACAAGACGAGCGCATCTTGCGCGATGACCGAATAGCCGTACTCGAATCCCAGGACACCCTGCTCCGATAGAGAGCTGTCGAAGACATCGAACACCGCTTTCGGATTCTCGTCGCTCTTGAGTTCCGAGAGCGGCGTCCAGGGTTTGCCGGTCTGGGTGTCGTACATGACGGCGTGGCGCTGGCTGAATGTTCCGCGCCCAGAATCCTGACCGCTCAAGCGCACACGCTTGCCTTCAAGCACGAGCGAGCCGAAGGCCATCGCTTCGGCGAATGCCCAGTCCATCGGAATTGTGCCCTCACCCATCTTCGCGCGCTTGGCAAGTTGCCCGACCATCTTTGGATTGATATTGAAGCCTTCCGGCACGAGAGAGATTTTCTGCGTAATCTGAAGGATGGCTTCGCGAGAGACGCCCGTCTCTTCGACAATTGATCCGTCTTCTTCCTGAGCGGGGGTTGGTAGCTCTTTGATGGAAGGCTTACTGGCGACAATCTCTTTGGCGCGAGCGAGCACGTCTTCGTAATGCTGCACTTGCAAGTCAATCATCTGTTGAACACCCGCCTCGTCAATCACACCTTCGCGGATGAGTCGTTGCGCATAGACGGTACGCACGCCGGGATGAGCTTTGACGCGTGCATACATCAAAGGCTGCGTATAACTTGGCTCATCCGATTCGTTATGCCCGAGCTTGCGGAAGCCGACGATGTCGAGTACCACGTCTTTATTGAAGTCCTGACGAAACTCCAAAGCGATTTGCAACACGCGGTAGGCTGCATCCGGGTCGTCACCGTTGACGTGGAAGATGGGAAGCTGCGTCATTCTGGCTACGTCTGTGGAATAAATCGTCGAGCGTCCCTGTTCGGGCGAAGTGGTAAAGCCGATCTGGTTGTTAATGATGATGTGAATCGTGCC
>JACCVS010000264.1 GCA_013698055.1 Acidobacteriota bacterium | reverse complement strand
AAGTTCTTGGCCCGCGCGGGCTGATGCCGAATCCGAAGACAGGAACCGTGACCTTCGATGTCAAGACCGCTGTGACGGAGACGAAAGCCGGTAAGATCGAGTATCGCGTTGATAAAACGGGCGTGATTCACGTCCCCGTCGGCAAGGTCTCTTTCGAGGTTGATAAGATTCTCGGTAACGCGCGAGTCTTGCTGGATGCGGTCGTCAAGGCCAAGCCCTCGACAGCCAAGGGCAGGTACGTCAAGAAAGTTAACCTGGCCGCGACGATGGGTCCCGGCGTCCTGCTGGATGAATTGGCCTACGTCAAATAAGTGAGGAGCGAACAGGAAAAATGAAGACGAGAGAACAGAAACAAAAAGATTTAGACGCCCTCACGGAGAAGCTGAAAAACGCTTCATCGGCAATGATCGTCGGCTTTAATAAGATGACCGTCCCGAAAGATCAAGAACTGCGTAATCAGCTACGGGAAGCGGGCGTTCAATACGAGGTCGTTAAGAACACGCTGGCGCGCAAGGCCGCCGAAGGGACACCATTCGAGCAGGCCGCCGAACACTTCAAAGGTGTGACGGCGATTGCTATCGGCGAGGGTGAGCCTGTGAATCTGTCGAAGGCGATTTCAAAGTTTTCAAAAGCCAACCCGGACGTGTTCACGTTCAAGGTCGGCATAGTCGAAGGCAAGGTAGTGGCTCTGAAAGATGTTGAAGCCATCGCCAGCCTGCCGTCGAAGGAAGAGTTGATTTCAAAGATCATGTTCCTGATTAATTGTCAGGCACAGCGTTTGGTGACGGTGCTTTCAGCCGTTCCGCGCAACCTGGCCATCGTGGTCAAGCAGATCGGAGATCAGAAGGGCGGCGAAACCGCCTAGCAATTTTAGATTGTGGCTCGCGGAGTGCGGATTTGGGAGCAGCAAAATTGCTTTTCAATTCGTAATCCAAAATCTGCATTCAGCAGTGGAGAGACGCGGAGAACGAGCGGGACGATTTGTCAGGTCGTCCGCCTTTGGCTCGGATGCAAAGAAAAGTTTGCGATGCAGCAAGCGAAGTCAGTGCATCCCGTGGGTTCTTCGGCTTGCGAATAACCAATAACCTGAGCAACCCAGAACCCTTTTGAGGAGGATTAAAAAGTAATCATGGCAGCTACACGTGAAGATGTAATCGAATATTTAAAGGGTATGACCCTTTTAGACGCCTCGCAACTCGTCAAAGAGTTGGAGGAGACTTTCGGCGTTTCGGCCGCGGCGGCGGCAGTCGCGGCTGCTCCGGCGGCTGGCGGCGGCGAAGCTGCTGCTCCGGCTGAGGAGAAGACCGAGTTTGATGTTGTCTTGCAGGCCGCTGGGGCCAACAAGATCAACGTCATCAAGGTCGTCCGTGAAGTCACGGCGCTGGGCTTGAAGGAAGCTAAAGACCTGGTCGAGGCAGCTCCGAAGGCCGTCAAAGAGGGCGTGACTAAGGAAGAGGCCGAGACGATTCGTCAGAAGCTCGCTGATGCGGGCGCGACCGTCGAAGTGAAGTAAAACAGTGACAAGTGACGAGTGACGAGTAACAAGCAAGAGCTTGTTTTTAACTCGTCACTTGTCACTCGTAACTCGTCACTGTCTTCTTGACAGTTTAACCGTTCATGTTTAGAGTGGGGGAGTATTGAGGCGCTGGCGTTACTTCCCGGAAAATTTGATTAAGAAAATTCCACCGCTTACATTTTGAAGCGGTCGGGGCATTGTGCGTCCCGACCGCGCTTTGTCGTCTCTAACATAAGATAGCTTTCAGCGATCAGCCTTCAGCCATCAGCAGGTTGGTGGGCGAAATCACTGAAAGATTCACTCATCCGGTTTATATAAGCTGATCGCTGACTGCTGACGGCTGATCGCTTCTAAGGTACCTTCTAATGTCTGCAAATCCGCTTCAACAAATCGCTAGTGGGACGGGAAGGCGCACAAGCCAGGCGCCCGAACGTCAGGACTTTTCCAAGATTGCGACGGCTGTGCGCATCCCGAACCTGATCGAGATACAGCGCGAGTCGTACAATCGTTTTCTCCAGATGGACTTGCTGCCGGAAGAGCGTGAGAGAACCGGCCTGCAAGCCGTGTTCAGGTCTATCTTTCCGATCTCGGACTTTCGCGGGACGGCGACACTGGAATTTGTCGAGTTTCAAATCGGCAACTGGCAGTGCAAGTGCGGACGGCTCGAAGGCCTCAACTACCTGCGCGCCAACTGCAAAACCTGCGGCTCGACCGTCAAGGTAGACCCGCTCGTCTCCGGCGAGACCCTCTGCCACAAATGCGGCACATTCAACGCTGTTCGTCCGCAACTTTGCGACAACTGCGGCGAGCCTGTGGGCTTAAAGCACAAGCACGACCAGCAGGAATGCCAGGAACGTGGTATGTCCTACTCGGTTCCGCTCAAGGTCAAGATTCGCCTGACGGTTTTCGATAAAGACCCTGAAGCGGGAACGCTCTCGATTCGCGACATCAAAGAAGAAGAGGTCTTCTTCGGCGAGATTCCGTTGATGACGGATAACGGAACTTTCATCATCAACGGCACGGAGCGCGTCATTGTCTCGCAGCTCCATCGCTCGCCCGGCGTCTTCTTCAAGCGCGGCCCGCTGTTTGTGGCAAAGGTGATTCCGTATCGCGGCTCGTGGGTCGAGTTTGAATACGATCAAAAGAATCTGCTTTATGTGCGCGTGGGCAAGCGGAAATTCTTGGCCAGTATTTTCCTGCGCGCGCTCGGCATCTGGCTCAATCCCGGATTCGATCCGAAGGGTTTCCAAACCGACGGTCTGTTGGAAGAAGCCGTCAAAAATTCTTCGTTTTCGGACGAAGACCTGCTGCGCTCTTTCTATGTGGCGGACGAGGTTCGCGTCCAGGAGGGACGACTCTTCATTCAAGTCCTGGAGAAGGGCGCGAGCAGTCTCGTCGGGATGAAGGTTGATTCGGATATCAAGGGACGCGGCGAGGCGATTGTTCGGGCCGGAAAGAAAGTCACGAATTCATCGCTCGACGCGATTCGCAAAGCCCACGTCAAGGAAGTCGAGATTGATACGGCGCAGTTCGAGGGCGCTTATTCGCTTTCAGACATCGTCAGCACGGAAACTG
>JACCVS010000333.1 GCA_013698055.1 Acidobacteriota bacterium | reverse complement strand
AAGAGCGGCAGGCTCACGACAATCATCGGGATGCCGATGCTGTGACAGAGCTTGTTCAAAGGATGCTGATGCTTCTCCTTGTAACTCTCCATGAATGATGTCGGCATATTCACCTCCCTCTGGCTGCCGCTTCCGCGCGGCCAGCATCTCTTGCAGTTGAAGTTTGCAAATCAAGTTTACCATTACCGAGTATTAGGATAGGTGAGCAATCACCCTTCCTTTATGCTGTCTTTCCGCAAGGGCCAGCGCGAAGAGACAGTTGACAGCTTGAGCCACCTTTTCTGCGCCGCCGGGCTCAAAATAAATCTCACCGCACTGAGAGCATACCCATGCTTTGAAGCCGGAGAGTTTAACTTTAACGCCCTCTTTCTCAAACTCTTGAGAGATTGTTTTTCTTTTCACCTTTCCCTTGCACTCAGAACAAGGAGACTCCATTAATTGCTTCATAAAGATCGCCCTCGCCTGGTTGGGGAAAGCCACCAAGGCTTTTGAGGAATATATGCCGTGATAATATCAATTGCTTCACCACTTGAGTAATCACAAACTACATGCAGCGGAGATCGAGTTCTTTCACCTAATTCAAAGTATCCGAAAACAAGGCATCGCAACTCGTCGTTGTAATCTTCCAGAATCTTGCTCGCTCCTCTTAAGGTTTCGATTATATTCTCTTCACTAAAACCTTCTTCGATCATGTGCCGAACAGCGTGAAGACGAATACGATATTTATTCGCTTCTGCCAATCTCTTGATTTTCGCCAACAACTCTTGTTGAGCATTCATGAGTTTACATCATTAGATTGTTCTTTCATGGCTTCCACACATCTATGAAAATCTCCATCGTGCCGCCGCAGACCATGCCCTCTTCGCTCGCTTCGTCCGCCGTGAGTTGGAATTGATGGAGCATGGGCGTGCCGCTTCGCAGCGCCTCGCGCGCTTCGGCCCAGACTTCTGCTTCGATGCAGCCACCGCCGACAGTCCCGGCTACCTCGCCGTTCTCGAAGAAGAGCATTTTCGCTCCACGCCGCTGCGGCGTTGAGCCTCGCGTGTGCGCTACAGTCGCGACGACGACGCGCTCGCCTCTCGCACCCGCTTCGTTGATTAAATAATAGAGTTCGGCCTGAGCAATTGTGCCCATAATTTTGATGCAGAGCTTTGATGTCTGGCGCTCAGTTTACCACTGAAGCATCAGGCATGAGAAAGCTATCGGCGCGGCGGGGTGGAGGAAGTGGTCGGCGCGGTCGTCGGTGTCGTCGTTGACGTTCCCGTTGCGTCGTTGCTGGTGTCGCCGGTATCGGTCGTGTCAACCTTCGGCTGAGGCTCATCCGCCTCTTCGATGCGCCTGCGTAATTTATCCACTTCGAGATCGGCATTGATGATGGCAGTTTCCAGGCGCTGGCGGCTTGTGGCAAACAGATCAAGCTGCGCGCGCAACCTGACTTTCTCGCTTTCGAGCGCCCGACGCTGCGCCTCGCGCGCTTCTTCGGGTCGGGTCGAGCCGTAAGTTGAAACGCTGCGGTCAATGTTCTCAGGCTTGAGATTGAATTCTATCTGCTCCAAGCGCGCCTGCAACGCTCCTTCTTTCTCCAGAGCGTCGCGCTGTTGTGTCCGCAGAGCTTCGGCGCGCTGCTCCGCGCGGGACAGGCGTTCCATGTCAACCAGCGTGCGCTGCTGCTCCTGCATCTGCGTCAATTTATCCGAGAGCTTGTTGACCGTTGTGGATAGCTCGTTGACGGTGCGGCGCATCGAATCTTCTTCGCTCTCCGGCTCAGGGGCGGCGCGCTTGCGATTCGTTCGACGCGAACTCGCAGGCGACTGGCCGCTAATCTCTGAAGCGTTGTCCTGATCGTTCGCTTGCTGGTCGGCTGTGCTGATGATCTGCGGGTCTGTGGATTGAGCTGAAGGAGTGGTCGCGGGCACGCCCGGTCGAGTTGCTACGGGATTGGTGACGCGGCGCGACCGCCGTGGGCGTCTTCTTTGCGCGCTCGCTTCATCCAGGTATAGGCCAAGCGTCATCAGAACGGCAAGAGCAATTATTATCCGGCGAGTAAATTGACGACGCATCATGATACCTCCCACGCTAACTTGATGAAATTAAGATTATCACTAATGATGCCACGACAAAAGCAGGGATGAGGGATGAAGAAAAGAGAGAAGGCAGAAGGCAGAAGGCAGAACAACCGAAATGGTTTCCGCCTTCTGCCTTCTGCCTTCCGCTTTCTCTTGTCTCTCTGTGGCTAATCATTTATCTTTCACGCTTCATTCCACCGCTAGTTCCGATTCTCATCCGGGTTGAATCTTAAAACTGATGTCCATCGCCCGCGCGGAATGCGTGAGAGCGCCAATGCTGATGAGATTAACGCCCGCTTCGGCGTAGGCGCGCACGTTCTCTAGAGTAATGCCGCCGGAAGATTCGAGCGTGACCTGTGGCGATAATTCGCGCGCGACAGCGACCATCCGCCCAGTCTCTTCCGAGCTGAGGTTATCTAATAAGAGGATGTCCGCTCCGCTCCCGATAGCTTCGCGCAAATCTTTTTCCGTGGAAACCTCTATTTCGATCTTGTGCAGATGCCCGATTGATTCGCGCGCACGCTCGACAGCCGCGCCGACGCCCCCGGCGAGAGCGATGTGGTTATCCTTGATGA
>JACCVS010000304.1 GCA_013698055.1 Acidobacteriota bacterium | reverse complement strand
CCAATGGTTTCACTATCCCTTTCTTTTATTACGACCAGTTCATCAAAGAGAACAAGCTGGAAGAAGCCATCTTTGAGATGATGAATGACCAGCGCTTCGTTCACGACCCGGCCTACAGGCGCGAGCGCCTGACGATGATGCGCGAGCGCATTCAAAAGGGAAAGTTAAATGATAAGCTGCGCGCGGAAGTTCTGCGCCGCATCGCAACGGGTTTTGCGGGGAAGGGTATGTTCGTTCGCAGCACTTCAAATTCGGAAGATTTGCCGAACTTCAGCGGCGCGGGACTATACGACACGGTGCCGAACGTCAAGGGCGACGAGCAACTCGTTGAAGCGATCAAGACCGTCTGGTCTTCGCTCTGGAAATTCGAGGCATACGAGGCCAGAGAGCGTGCCAACGTCGATCACTCTAAAATCTTCATGGCCGTGCTGATTCAGGAGGCCATCAACTCGGAAAGCTCCGGCGTGATGATTACCACCGATCCTTATGATAGGGACAATCGAGGCTCTATCTACATCAGTGCCAAGCGCGGCCTTGGCATCAAGGTCGTCGAGGGAAAGAAAATTGCCGAGCAGATTCTTTATCGCACGCGCGGCAATTCCGTACAGGTGCTGACGCGCTCGGGAGAAGACAGCCTCCTCACCTTTGACGAAAAGGGCGGAGTCCGTGAGATTCCCATCACGGGCGAGCGAGCTGTGCTGACTGATGAAGTGATTCGCCGCCTCGTGCGCGCCGCCGATCAAATCAAGCGCACCTTTCGCAGCCGCGATCAGGACATCGAATGGGCTTACATGAAAGGACAGATTTACATCATTCAATCACGCCCCTATATTTCGGGAAGCTAAAAGCAGGAGACAGGAATCAGAAGACAGAAAGGCAGAATTCAGGAGTCAGAATCCAGAATACAAGGCTGTAACCGTTTTAATTTTGACTCTTGGTTCCTGAATTCTGGATGCTGGATTCTTAATCGAACCATGAGTGAAAAAACTTTTGTCGAGGGATTGCTGGCAGGCCGCGTCGCGTTTGTCACGGGCGGGGGGACAGGGATTACGGGTGGCGTGGCACGTGCGCTGGCGGAAGCGGGAGCGCGTGTGGCTTTGGTCAGCCGTAAGATGGAGCATCTCGAACCGGCGGCTGAAAAGATTCGCGCCGGGGGCGGAGAGGCTTTCGCCGTCACAGCCGACGTGCGGAATATGGAAGAGGTCGAAAAAGCTCTGGCCGCAACCGTCGAGAAATTCGGCAAGCTGGACATCGTCGTCAACGGCGCGGCGGGAAACTTTCTCTGCCCGGCGGAAGAATTGTCCCCAAACGGATTCGGCACGGTCATTGACATTGATCTGAAGGGAACGTTCAACGTCTGTCGCGCGGCTTTCGCGGAGCTTAAAAAAGAGCGTGGGCAGATTTTGAACATCAGCGCGACCTTGCACTACACGGGCACGCCTTTGCAGCTCCACGTTTCGGCGGCTAAAGCCGGGGTTGATGCCTTAACGCGCCAACTCGCCGTCGAATGGGGACACCACGGCATTCGCTCGAACGCCATCGCGCCCGGCCCTATTGAAGATACGGAAGGCATGTCGCGGCTCGTTCCGGCGGAAGTGAAAGAGAAGCTGCGCCGCAACATTCCGCTGGGGCGTTTCGGTCGCATCCGGGATATAGAACAGGCGGCGGTTTTCCTCTGCTCAGACGCGGCGAGCTTCATCAACGGCGCAATCATCGTCATTGACGGTGGCCAATGGCTATCGAAGGGATGAGGGAGGAATAGAAGGGATGAGGGATGAGGGAGGAATAGAAGGGATGAGGGATGAGGGATGAGGGATGAAGTAAAAGCATTCAAGATATTGAATCTTTCCTTTCATCCCTCATTCCTCATCCCTCATCCCTGAAGACCTCCCTGCTCTTATATGCTTGATCTTCAGCCAGCATCGTTCGAGGACTTTTTGCGAGAGGCAAAGCGGGGCAACGTTGTGCCCGTGGTTCGTAGTGTGCTCGCGGATTTGCAGACTCCGGTGGGAGCGTTTCTGCGTGTGGCAGAGGGTGCGCGCTACGCTTTCCTGCTTGAGTCAATCGAAGGCGGAGAGCGCGTCGCGCGTTACTCTTTTCTGGGCGCGAATCCTGAGATGATCGTGCGCGGGCGTGGGGATGTGACGATTATTGAGCGAAACGGCGAGCAGGAGACGCT
>JACCVS010000303.1 GCA_013698055.1 Acidobacteriota bacterium | reverse complement strand
AGCGTATTGTTGACCATCTCGTCAACTTCGCTGTGTATCTTTCCGCGCGAGACGAATATTTTTTTGAAGAAAGAGAGCTGCTCATAATATTCGTCAACCTCGCGCTTAATCAAAGCGCCGATGCGCGCGCGTGTGCTCTGGCTCGTGGCAAGCTCCGCCAGATGATGTGCGACGGGCGGCACTTGCTCGTCTATCCGCTCCTTGATGATGGCGACCGTGCCGGGAGTGAACACTTCGGCGAGCGTAGCGCTGCTGTTCGCCAGGTCGTCAAGGCGTGCGCTGACGAAATCGCGCACCTTCGCCTCAAGGCCGGGTTCGTTGACGAGGCCGCGAAAGCGCTCTTCGACGAAGCCTAAGATTTGTTCAAGCGTTTCATCACCAACCGTATCAGTCAGGCGGCGCGCCAGCAGTTCGTTGACACGACGGTCTATAAAAGCATCAAGCGCGGCAGCGGTCTCTTCAGACTTTAGAATGCCCGTGATGTAATCCGAGACACGATATTGCAGCGCGGAGATAGCATCAAGCACAGGCGCGCGTGCGGCGGCAGGCAACGCTTCGATGAAGGAAGGATAAGGAGTCTCCAGCAGTTCTCTGCTGTATGACTCAACAAAGCCTTCGACCTTGCTGCGAAAGAAATCCGTCTCGAAGAGCGCGTTGACGATTGTTTCCTGCGAGACGAGTTCGTTGCCGACGGCGTTGCCGATGGTCTCGGCCAGACGCTCACGGTGGCGTGGAATCATGCCCTGCGGCCAGATAGTCTTGCCCCACAGCTTAAAGGGCTTGCGCGGGCGAAACAGCATCCGAATCGCCAGCCACGCCGCCCCGTAGCCATGCACGGTGGCGATGACGAGCCATGCGACGGCAACCAGCAGCTTATGTGTCTGTGGGTCTATGGCAAGGACTCCCTCTATTGATACGCGCGCCGCGAAAATTTATCGGGTCGGATGAATGTAATAAAAACAGTGCCGAGTGACAAGTGACGAGTGATGAGCAGATGTAGGAGATGTCTCGTCAGAGACAAGAAAGAACCTGTAGCTTTCAAACGGTTTCCGAGTATATCCAAGGCACTTACTATTCGTGTTTTCGCTTCATCATAAAAGTCGGACTCTGTAGGCCACGCCGATGACATGAAGATCGCCGGGACGGCTGCGGCTATCGTTCTGCCGCATGTAGTACAAGTCGCCCGTGAAATGCTTGTTGAATCTTCTCGTTACCCCGGCCACGAAACGGTTACGCACGAAGTCGTCCACGCTCCAGTCATAGAAAACCTCATCCGAGGTGAACACGCCGAACTGCCCGTCGCTCAATCTGGCCGGGTACTCTATCTGAAGGCGGTTGCGGTAGCGGGTGGTACTCTGCGGAAAGCGTATCCGATGCTCGAACTGGTTGCGGTCGCTCACGGCAAATTTCTTGAACGGGTAGCGCAGGGTTGCATTGAAATGAAGCCGGTTCTCGTTGCCCTTGCGTCCCTCGACGGGTCTGGATGAGATGTTCAGAAACCACGAAGCCACTGTCAGAAAATCAGGTGACTGCCTTAGGTACTTGCCAACCCTGAAGGAAAAGCCCGCACCGGCGCGCCGATCCACCAGATGCGTCACATCGCGACCGAAGCGGAAGGTGCTGAACAGATTGAAGTCAACCTCCTTGCTGAGCGCAACCGCAGCCTGCATGTCGTTCCACATCTGCGTATCTTCCTCCGGGACGGGCGGTCGTGCTTGCCCGGAAGCGTGATTAAAACCACCTGCGAGAAGCGCGACAAGCAGCATGAGAATGGTCAAGAGCAACCTATTTTTGAATATAGTTATTCGCACAAAGGAATTGATGCCCTCTTTCCTTAAAAACTTTGATTGTTCACTTCATGTTCAGATGATAAGGCGAGGCGAATCTATAACACAGATTTTGCATTTTTAGGAATTGTTTAGAGAAGACGCTGCTAACTCGGTTAACTCACGCCCGCCTCTTTGATGTCCAGCGTGCCGCCCGTCGCATCGAGTGTCGCCATCACACCGAGCGGCAAAGTCAGTTGATCTGCCGTGTGGCCGATGGTCATCCCCGAAAGAACCGGGACTTTCAATCCGCCGAGAATATTGTCAACAACTTCGCCCGCCGAGAACGGCGAGGCCAGAGAAGGCTTATAGTCGCGCGGCTTGCAATCGGCGCATTCGCCGAAGATGACGCCCGCCGCCTGCTCGAACTTTCCGGCGAGACGAAGTTGCGTCAGCATCCGGTCAAGGCTGTACGGCTGTTCGTCAACATCCTCAAGAAAGAGAATTCGCCCACGTGTCTCGATCTCGTAAGGCGTGCCCAACGTGGTCGCGATGAGCGTCAGATTGCCACCCACGAGTTGGCCGCTGGCCGTGCCGGGTCGAATCGTGCGCAACGGATGCGAGGGGCGCAATTCGGTTTGATCTCCAGGATTGCTGACCTTGCCCATGGGCGTGGTTTCAAAGAGAGCTTTGGTGAAATGCTTCTGCGTGTAGTCTGTAAAATCCGACACGATCATCGGCCCGTGAAAAGTCACCAGCCTTGAGTTTTTATGAATCGCCAGGTGAAGCGCGGTGATGTCGCTGTAGCCGAGAAAGATTTTCGGGTTCCGACGAATGAGGTCATAGTCAATGCGATCCAGAAGCTGAGACGCGCCGTAGCCGCCGCGAATGCAGACGACCGCACTCACTTCTTTATCACGAAACATTGTGTGCAGATCGTCTAGCCGCTCGTCAATCGAGCTGCGATAAGTGCCCAGCCGCTTGCCCGCATTCTTGCCCATCTTCGCCCGCAGGCCGAAGAACTTCATGGTCGGCTCGATGAGCGCGAGCCTTTCCGGGTCGGAGACGTATGTTCCGGGGGTGATGAGGCCGACGGTATCCCCACGCCGCAGAGCTTTCGGACGGATCAATTCAGATGAGTTCTGTCGTGTCTGGCTTTGACCATTAAGAACCGCGCTTTCGACAAAGGGAAGGGCGCATCCGGCGGCAGCGATTGATGAGAGAAAGTTGCGGCGTTTCATGTCGGTCTCCTTGCAGACGGCATTCTAACTCGAACTATAGAAGAAATAGACAGGATTTACAGGATTAGCAAGTTTAAGAAGATCATGCAGGTCAAGAGAGCTTGACGTTCTTTCTCTCTTATCATGTCCATCCTGTTAATCTCGCTCTACTCTCTTCCTGCTGTTACCCTACTTCCTGCGCGGCTATTTTAAGCTCTTGCAGAAGCGACGCGGCGGCCTTTGATTTCTCTTCCCATACTCCACTGATGTCAGGAAGCACTTCGAGATGTTGGCGATGACGCTTCGTCCAAAGCTCAGCTTCTTCAATCAACCAGTCGAAAATTGCGCGAGCATCCTGAGCAAGCAGCGCTTTGAGAATAAACTTCCGCTCGCCCATTCTCAATCCCATTCCGA
>JACCVS010000297.1 GCA_013698055.1 Acidobacteriota bacterium | reverse complement strand
CGGCATCTTGATTACGGATCACAACGTGCGGGAAACCCTCGGCGTGACAGACCGCGCCTACATCATGTCTGAAGGTCGTATCTTCCGCTCCGGCCACCCGCAGGAGTTGGTCGAAGATGCTGAAGTCAGAAGACATTATCTCGGCGAAAGATTCAGCATGTGAGATCAGTGGTCAGTAGTCAGTGGGCGGTGGTCAGTCAAAAGCAAATGGTGCTTTTGCGTTTTATTCAATGGCAAATTCTCGCTCTCGGTAGTTCCTCATAAAATTTTTTGGTGAACTGACCACTGACCACTGACTACTGACCACTTTTTCAGTTATAATCTCCCCCGCGCACAAAAGCGTAAATATTTTAATTTTCCAGATGAGTCTTAGAAAGCAATAGTTCAAGCAAGGCATGTCCGTTAAGCTCACGACCAACCTTTCGCAACGTCTCGTGCTCACGCCACAACTGCGTCAGCGCATTGAGATGCTGCAAATGACCACGCTCGAATTGAGCGATCTGATTCAGCAGCAACTTCTCGAAAATCCCGTCCTCGAAGAAGTCCCTTCGCAGGAAGAGACGAACGAGCTGGCCGAAAAGATTCTCGACCAATTGGCCAATGGCGACCCCGGCAGCAGCTTCGATCTAACCCCGGCAGAGTCCGCTTCGCAGGATTTCAACGGCGCGCCTGAAAATGGCGCGGGCGAAGCTGATCTGGACGCCGTTAACCTGTATGTCGAGTCTGAAAGCGGGATGGCGACCGCAGAAGAATCAAGTAATGAAGCGAGCGAGGATGGGGGGACGGAAGAAGGCAGCCGAGATGCATTTGAAGAGATAGACTTCGGACGCGAATTTCAGGACTATCTTGACCCCGGATATAAAACACAGGAATTCGAGTACAAAGAAGATGCGCCGACATTCGAGCAATTCCTGACCCGCGCGCCGTCGCTCTCGGAGCATCTTGAGTGGCAGTTGCACATGAATCCGGTCAGCGAAGCGATGTGCGATGTGGCGTTGTGCGTCATCGGCAATCTTGATGCAGACGGGCGGCTCACGGCATCAAACGAAGAGATCGCCGCGATGGGCAGCGAATGGTCTGAAGAGCTGGCCGAAGAAGCTCGACAGACCGTCATGCGGCTCGACCCGGTTGGTTGTGGCGCGCGTGATGCGCGCGAGTGCTTGCTCGCTCAACTCGAAACGCGCGGTGAGAGCAACCGGCTGGCGGCGCGTCTCATCAGCGATCACTTGCTTGAGCTTCAGCAGCACAAATTACCGAACGTTGCCAAACAACTCGGCATTGACGTCGAAACAATCATCGCGGAAGTTCAATTCATCCGCACGCTCGATCCTTATCCGGGCAGGCGCTACGCATCCGATGAGCCTGTCCTGATCTCGCCGGAAATCTACATCGAAAAATTGGACGACGAAGAGGAAGACTGGGCGGGTTTGGGCGGCTACGTCATCTATTTCGCTGATGATGGGAGCCCGCGCCTGCGGATCAGCCAGAACTACCAGAATATGTTAGCGCAGCAGCAGACGACGAAAGAGACGCGCGATTTCATCCGCGACAAAGTGCGCTCGGCTATTGACCTGCTGCGGAATATCGAGCACCGGCGACAAACCATCTACAAGGTGGTCGAGTCAATGGTCAAAAAGCAGAAAGAGTTTCTGGACAAGGGCGTGCAGTACATCAAGCCGATGATGCTCAAAGATATTGCCGAAGACATCGGGATGCATCTTTCAACGGTCTCGCGAGTGGTCAACCGCAAGTACGCGCACACGCCGCAGGGCGTCATCGAGCTGCGGCGCTTCTTCACCGAAGGCATGATGAACGAAGAAGGTGAAGAGGTCTCGACGCGAATCATCAAGCTCAAGATCAAAAAGCTGATTGAAGAAGAAGATTCACATAACCCGATTACCGACGATCAGGTCGTTAAGATTTTAATCAAAGACGGCATCAAGCTGTCGCGTCGCACCGTCGCAAAGTATCGTGACCAGATGCACATTCCAGGCTCGCGCGAACGTCGCGCGCCATCGTAAAACAGTGACGAGTGACAAGTGGCAAGTGACAAGTTAAAGCCAGCATCTCAATGCTCGTGACTTGTCTCTTGTTTCTTGCTTGTCACTTGTCACTTGTCACTTGTCACTGTTCTAGGGAGAGAAGTCTATGGAATTTGAGTACACGGGTCGCCATATTGATGTCACGCCTGCGCTGCGCGCTCACGTCGAAGATCATTTTCAGAAGATAGAGCAAATTTTTAATGATTCCACGGCGCGCGCTCATGTCATCATCGAAGTTGAGAAGAACCGGCAGATCGGGGAAATATTAGTACACTGGCGGGATCATACGTTGACCGCAACCGATACCAACGCGGATATGTACATGGCGTTGACGCGCGCTATCGCCAAAATTGAAAAACAGGCGATCAAGCTCAAGAAGAAGATTATTGATCGTAAGCAGGGAGCAAGAAGAATCTCATCTATCACTGTGCAGCCGGACGAGCAGCTAGATGCCAGCCCGCCCGCGCCGCGCATTATCAATGCTCGGCGCTACATCGTGAAGCCGATGACGGCTGAAGAAGCGTCAATGATACTTTCTGGCGAAGACGATCAATTTCTCGTGTTCCGGGATGCCGACACTGATCGCGTGGGCGTGCTGTATAAACGCAGCGATGGCAACTTCGGTCTGATAGAACCGTAGAACGTTAGTCCAAAGCTCAAAAGTCCAATGCCAGAAAATCGGACTTCGGATTTTGAGTTTTGGACTTTGGACATGAACCCGAACAACCAACCGTCAATCACCGTTAGGGAATTCTTGGATCAAGCCCCTGCACAGCTTGACCTGCGCCTTCTTGCAGGCGAAGCAGGGGCACCTACTCGTGATTTAACAACTCATCGCATTCAAAAACTTGGCCTCGCCCTCGCGGGATTTACTCATTACATTCATACGGGTCGCTTGCAGATTGTCGGGCAAAGCGAAATCCGGTTTCTCGGCCAGCTCGATGCGGAGAAGCGCCTGAAAGCGATTCGCAATCTCCCGCTTAAAAGTATCTCCTGCGTACTCGTCACCAAAGGACTTGAGCCACCGCCGGAATTTATCGCGACGGCACAAGAAGCCGCATTGCCCCTGCTCTCAACGCCCGCTGTCAGTTCCGTCGCCATCAGCGCCGTCACGGAATACTTGCAGGAGAAATTAGCGCCGCTCGTTGTGCGCCACGGCGTTCTGCTGGACATTTACGGTCTGGGTGTTTTAATCGAAGGAAGCTCGGGCATCGGCAAGTCTGAATGCGCTCTTGATCTGGTGGCGCACGGGCACCGGTTGGTTTCAGATGATGTGGTTGAAGTGCGGCGCATCGGTGCAGAGCGACTGCTCGGCACGGCTCCAAAGCTCTTACGAGAGCATCTTGAGATTCGAGGTTTGGGCATCATCAACATCCGCGAACTCTACGGTGTTTCGGCAATCAGCACGGCTAAAGGTATAGACCTATCAATCAGGCTCGAACGCTGGGATGAGGCGAGCGAGGTTGATCGTTTGGGCATTGACGCTCAGGCCATCGAAATACTGGGCGTGAACGTGCCACAGGTTTTGATTCCAGTGAGTCCAGGGCGTAATCTCTCGACACTGGTGGAGACAGCTGTGCGCGTGCAACTGCTGCGCGGTCGCGGTTATGATGCGGCGCGGGCGTTTGTCGCACGCCACACTGAGATGCTTGAAGAGAAATAGTCAGTCACGGTAAAGATGATGAGTTGAGAATTCAACCTTTAGGTTGCTGATGTCATGGACGAACAAGCTAAAACTTGAACTCTCAACCTTACTCCTTTATGTCAATTAAAAAACAGGAAGCCGAAAGCGAGGGCGCGCCCGACATCGTGATCCTTACGGGCCTGAGCGGTTCGGGGATGTCTTCAGCGACGAATGCTTTTGAAGACCTCGGCTATTTTTGCGTTGATAATCTGCCTTTGACGCTGCTGCCCACTTTTGCGCGGCTGGTTCAACCTGAAGAGAATGGTGAGGCGCGCATTGAGCGCGCCGCCCTCGTCATCAATATTCGTGAGGGACATTTTCTCTCGGAGTTTGAGCAGGCGTTAGAGGTTCTGCGCGGACAGGGCTTACGCGTTTTCGTCCTCTTCCTCGAAGCCTCTGACGAATCCCTGCAACGCCGCTTCAGTGAAACCAGACGCCCGCACCCGGCGGAAACGGGTGGAGGTCTCCTTGAAGCCATCCGCGACGAGCGCGCGGCGATGGCGAAGATACGCTCGCTCGCTGATAACATTACGGACACTTCAGAGCACACTGTTCATACTCTGCGCCGTTTGCTGGTCGAGCGCTTCAGTCCTAACATGGAAGGCACGCCCATGCGCGTGCAAGTCCTGAGTTTCGGTCACAAGTACGGAAGCCCTCCCGAAATGGAATTGCTGTTCGATGTTCGCCATCTGCCGAATCCATTCTTCGTGCCAGCTTTGCGCGACCTTTCGGGGCACGACAGGCGAGTGGTTGAGTATCTGACATCGAAGCCGGAAGTTGAAGAGACGGTCTACCGCTTCAACGATTTGCTCGAATATCTTTTGCCGCTTTACAAACGCGAAGGAAAATCTTATGTGACTGTCGGCGTTGGTTGTACCGGCGGGCGGCATCGCTCGGTGATGGTGGCGAACGCGCTGGCGCGCCGCCTGCGCCGCAAGGGCTTTGCAGCGCAGGCCATCCATCGTGACGTGCGAAAGGCGAAACGCCGGACGGCGCAAAAGTCTGAGGCAAAAACCACTGTGAGTTCCATCAAGTAAGCGATTCGAGAAAATGCCATGACAGAGAATGCATCGGGAGTTGACGCGGGGCGAAACGTGACAGGCAGAGTCGGAGGCGTGATTGTGACGCACGGCCAACTGGCGAGTGAATTTCTGGCAGCAGCCGAGATGATTGTCGGCGCGGTCAAGCATATCGCAGCCGTCTCCATCGGCTGGCACGACGACGTTGAGTCCGCGCG
>JACCVS010000273.1 GCA_013698055.1 Acidobacteriota bacterium | reverse complement strand
GTAGTAACAATGGCAATGCCACGCGCGACGGCGTGATTGAGACGAACGCCAACGTCAGCACGAAGCCGGAAGGAAATCCGTCTAACACGGCGACCGTGGTCAATAACAACGGCAACAAGAACACAGCGGGCGTTTCTACGACGAACACCAACATGTCCGGAAATATGAATGCTAAAAACGGCAATAAGCAGTAAGGGGTGTTGAGTAGTTTGATCTACAATTGGCCAAGCGGGTGAAGAGCGCAGTTTCTCTTTAACCCCTGTTCAAGGCCATTCATCGAAGAGAGGCCGCTGCGCTTGATAGATTGCGTAGTGGCCTCTCTTTTTCTATTAGCTTAATTACTCCGGTCAAGCGATAATCATCCGCAATTCATGAATGGAGCCTGTCTCATAACCGGGAATGTTGGAACATGATGTGATTGTCATCGGGGGAGGGGCGGCAGGTCTTTTTTGCGCGATTGAGGCGGGAAAGCGCGGGCGCAGTGTTCTCGTTTTAGAGCACGCCGAGCGCGTCGGTAAAAAGATAGGCATCTCCGGCGGGGGGCGTTGCAACTTCACAAATATTTACACGTCCCCGGAAAACTACATCTCGGCGAATCCACACTTCTGCAAATCCGCGCTGGCTCGTTACACGCCGTCTGATTTCATCTCACTCATAGAAAAGCACAACATCGCGTATCACGAGAAGAAGCTCGGACAGCTTTTCTGTGATGGCAGCTCACGGCAGATCATCGAGATGTTGCTCGCAGAGTGTGAAGGCGCGGGCGTTGAGATTCGCTGCGGTTGCCAGGTGTTGAGTGTCGAGAAGGAAGGAGTATTCAGGGTAGAGACGAATCAAGGCAGCTTCGCTTCGTCTTCGCTGGTGATCGCCACAGGAGGAATGTCTATCCCGACGCTGGGCGCGACGGACTTCGGTTATCGCATCGCTCGACAATTCGGTTTGCGAATAGAGGAAACCAGACCGGCGCTTGTGCCTTTGGTTTTCAATTTGCCAACACAAGGGCAGCTGACAGAGTTAAGCGGCATCTCGCTCGATGCGATTGTGGATTGTCACGGCGCGGAGTTTCGGGAAAACATTCTGATTACTCATCGAGGCTTGAGCGGCCCCGCTATCCTGCAAATCTCTTCTTACTGGCAGCCGGGCGCGCTCCTATCAATCAACCTATTGCCTGTGGAAGACGCCTTCGCTATTTTGCAGGAACATCGTAACTCCGAAATAGAGCTGGTAAATCTTCTGGCTCAACACTGGCCGAAACGCTTCGCACAAGTTTGGTGTCAACTGTATGCGGCCTCGAAACCCGTCAGGCAATATGGAGACAAGGAACTTCGGGACATCTCGCAAAAAATCCATCACATGCAATTCACGCCTGCGGGCACGGAAGGCTTCAGGAAGGCGGAAGTGACGGCTGGAGGTGTTGCCACAAGCGAGCTTTCTTCTCAAACAATGGAAGCGAGGCGCGCTCCCGGCCTCTACTTCATTGGCGAAGTGGTGGACGTGACGGGGCAATTAGGCGGATACAATTTTCAATGGGCGTGGGCTTCCGGTTACGTCGCGGGTCAATGCGCCTGAGAGTCACCAACAAAACCGGAATAACCGTAGCGGCTTTGACTATTCATCTCGTCCATAACGGCACACGCACCTGTAAAGCAGTAAGTATTAAGCGCTCACTGACAACAAGCAGCCCATGAATTACTTGTCTTGCGCCTTTGATTTTTTAGCGTAGGAATACCACACCACCCATGAAAATGCTCATGAATCCAAAAATGAAGGTTAAGCTAATTTTTCCGTCCTGAAGATAGTCCAAGAAAGCGAGAATAACTATCGCAGCCCCCACAATCATGAATATGATGCCAAGCAGAGGATGGAACTGAGCCGATCCGGATTTCGTCATCTTCGGTAGCCTTCATTTCAAGCTGAACACTTAGTAACAATGTAGCATCGAGCATAAACATTCGACTTCATGCATCATCTGCTCGCCTCTCCAGCTTGCTATCAACGGAAAGCTTTCCAGCGCCATGAACCAGAAAGAAACATGCGGCAGCGAGCATCATCAACGCAGGAAACA
>JACCVS010000222.1 GCA_013698055.1 Acidobacteriota bacterium | reverse complement strand
CATATAATTTCTCAATCTCGGGTTTCAGAAAAATCTGGCTCTCCTTTCATAGTTGTCCGAGTTCAAGACCACGTTGCGCGCTATCAGAAATCAAAAACCTCCGGCTTAATCATGAAATTTATTCAAGTCAGACGAACACATGACAAGTTTCCGGCAATACAAATATTGTTGCTGCTTCTGACTGTGACGCTCGGCGTCGCCCACAAGTCGCTTCAGGGCAAAGACGAGCAGAGAGTACTCCTGCCGCTCAGAAAGGCGCGCGGCAGATAGCCGGAAAGCGCGGCGTCGCCATGCGCTCGGCTGTGATGAACGTCGGGGAGCTTACGCGCAAAGAATCGAACACTACATAGACTTTCTGGGCAGAGAGCCAGAACCGGCAGGCTTACAGGGCTGGCAGAATGTGCTGAATAACTGTCCCTCGTCAGGCAAAGATGTAAACGGTAACTTCTGCGACCGGATCGAAGTCAGCGCCGGATTCTTTCGTTCTCCAGAGTTTCAAGATCGCGGCTACTTCATTTACCGCTTCTACTCATTGGTAGGAAAGATTCCGCTCTATGACGAATTCATGCCCGACCTGGCGAAAGTCAGCGGGTTTCTCTCGACGCAACAACTGGAAGCTAATAAGGCAGCCTTCGTCAACGAGTTTATGACAAGGCAGGACTATCAAACGAGGTACGGGTCAATATCCGATTCGTCCGCTTACGTCACTGCCTTGCTGCAAACTGTCGGACTGCCGAATCATCCGGGCAAAGCAGGGTGGATAGCGGGACTGACGAATGGAAGTCTGACCAGAGCGCAAGTCTTACGCTCGTTAGTGGAGAGTGGGGAAGTTTATCAAAAGTATTACAACGAGGCGTTCGTCATCATGATGCAATACTTCGGCTACTTGAGAAGAAGTGCCGACATCTCATATCTCCAATGGATTGGTACGATCAACGGCACGGGTGACTACCGGGTGATGATTAACGGCTTCCTCAACTCGGCTGAATACCGCCAGCGCTTCGTGCCTTGATTGAGCGAGGCGGCGGGATTAGCTGACATCCCCGTTTTCAGTTGCTACGCCGCCTCTACCACCAAAATCCAATCGAGTGCATCCGTTTGATACGTCCAGATTCGTTTCAAATCATCTTATCTTCAACTTTTCTTTTCCTTCCGAGTTTTCGCGCCTCGCTGGTGAAAACGTAAGGCTTCATCTCTCAACAGTAACGGGTTGATGTCATTCAATTGCAACAATTGACGGGCTGTGGCCTGCTTGTTGCACTAACACTCATATGCAGCGCATCATCACAATCCCGATTTTGTTCATTCTCATCCTGAGCCTGGTGATGCCCGTTGGTGCTTACACGCTTCAGTATACGGATAGCACAGCATCCGCCCGGATCAAATGGCCAGGCCGCGAGATCAAGATTGCCTTTTCAAGCTCGCTTAATTCTCCACCGGCAAACATCAAGGCTGGTAGCGATGTCGTGGGCGCAACCCGTCGCGCGCTTGCTCGCTGGGCTGAAGCAGCCAACGTTCAATTCATTGAAACTTCGTCTAATGCGCTCTCAATCAGCGCGAGTGGCGAAGGCGATCAAGTCAGCCTCATCACTGTGGCCAACACACCGGAGAATCGTAGCGTCTTTACGACCGCCGACCGCACGGGACGAACGCGCGTGTTCTACGACCCGGCGACCGGCACCATCAAGGAAGCCGACGTGGTCATCAATCCTGCGGCGCAATTTTCGACAGATGGCACTCCTAACACTTACGACCTTGAAGCGACCTTGACCCATGAAATCGGTCACGTTCTCGGTCTTGAGCATTCGAGTGAAATCGGTGCCGCGATGCAGCCGCGACAGGGAACAAACGGGCTATACGAACAGGCTGCCTTAAGCCCGCGCACGCTCTCGGACGATGACCGTGCAGGCGCACGCACGCTTTATGGCGCGCGCGAAAATTATGGAGTGATCGCGGGAACAATCATCACTGCTGAGGGCACACCGGCACAAAGCGCGCACGTCTGGGCTGAGGACGCTTCAACCGGCAAAGTTGTCGCAGGCAATACGACTCTGGTTAACGGCTCTTACCGCATAGAGGGTTTGCCTCCGGGTCATTATCGTCTCGTCAGCGAACACGGCAGTGCGCGTTTGAATAATGGCGAAAACGATTTTGCGAAGAGTGCTTATGCCGAGTTGGAAGATTCGCACGAGGCACTCAGCACAGGGGAATCTGACGAGCAGTTAACGGTCACGGCAGGTGAAACCGTCGAACAGAATATTTCGCTCGGTCAGGGAAGCGTGGTGTTTAAGCCGCAGGTATTCGGCAGCAATGGACATCTTTCCACCATCGCCGTTCCGGTCATGCAGGGCAAACGCTACACGATCTTCGTCGGTGGTCAGGGCGTGGATCAAATCTCCGGCAGCGGAATCACCGTGACATCGCCTTTCATCAAAGTTAATCCGGCGAGCATCACGCTGCAATCGGGTATTGAGTACCAGCATCCGATTATCAGCTTCGACCTTGAAGTCTCGCCCGAAGCTCTGCTCGGCGATTACAGCATTCGTCTGCAATCGAAAACGGGCGAGGTGGCATTCATAGCAGGCGGCCTGACGATTGACGAGGCACTCGGCGCACAAAATCCAGGCGAGAAAGTAGCTTCTACCAATACGCTCGGCATCGTCAACGGCTTCCTCGCCTCTATCTTAGCTCGCTAAAAGATAAAAATTCCCTTTAACAGGCTAATCAGGGCAGTCGGATTAACCATAGACTAGACCGTAAGGTTGAATGAGGTAAGAAGGAATTAAATCCTTCTCATCTTGCCCTGTAAACTCTTACTATATTGGTGGGGAAATATCCCGGCCAGATGAAACCCGCTAAAAAGTCCTGAATTCCTGCGCCCTGCCTTGCGCTTACGTCCTCTTATGCTTAAAATGACAGTTCTTTAGCCGCTCGGGTGTGCGAGAGTTCTTCACCTGCGCAATTCTTTGCTGCTCAAAGCTCCCCAGATGAGCGTTATTTCTTTTATGTTCGTGTCTTAATTCGGAGGCTTTTACGTGAAGCAAGCTATTCGTTTGTCGTGCGTCGCCGCTTTGTTAGTTCTCTTGGTCGGCGCGTCCGCAACAATTTATGCCCAGACGACCCCAGACCCCTTCGTCACGCAGATCACAACCTCCGCTCGCAACTCGTTTGCCGGTGACATGAGCGGGAACGGGCGATTCGTTGTCATTGAATCGGAAGGCGACATCTCGACTGAGAAGACCGCCTCGCGCAACAACGCCGACGGCAACCGCGAAATCTTTCTTCTCGATTACGCGCAGCGCCGCATCTTTCAAATTACGAATACGACGAGCGCGCGTGTTGACACGACGAAGCCTGCCATTGATTTGACCTCCGCAACTACCGCGAATAATTTCAGCAACATCAGAGTCGAGGTTAGCAACAACAAGCCCACTCTCAGCAACAACGGGCGCTGGATTTCTTTCAGCTCAAACGCCGCCACACCCGACAACTTCAACGGTGATACTAATTCGGCCTCTCTTGTGGCCGACGGCAATCAGGAAGTTTTCATCTATTTTATTCCGGCAACCACTGCCGTGACTTTATCGAACGGCGCAAATGCCGCGCCCGTAGACCTGACGGCAGCCGGAGGCGGCGTATTCACCCAGATTACTAACACGCCTGCGAGCCGCTTGCCGGAACCCGGCAGGGCTGCAACCACGACACAGGCTGCGTCTGCTCCCTTCGTCGCTTTCGACAATCGCGATGCCTCCATGAACGACAATTCTTCCGTCGTCGCTTTCGTCTCCACGCGCAATCTCGTCAGCGGGGGTAACGCAGATGCGAACCCGGAAATCTTTATCTACAGGAGAACTCCCAGCGCGACGATTTCCCAATTGACCGTCACAGGCAGCACGACTACTCCCAGTTTCTTGTTCAACGAAAACCCTTCGCTTTCAGGTAGCGGCTCGGTGGTGACTTTCATCTCGAACGCGAATATCTCGGCGGGCGGCTCGACCAATAATGCGGACGGGAATGCAGAGGTTTACCTCGGCAGCTTCGACGCGACGACCTCGACCGCGACAGTCACGCGTCAGGTGACGCGCACGACCGCGCCGTTCGTCGGCGTCGGCGTGAACTTCCTTTCACCGGGACGCCGCATCAGCCGCGACGGGAATTTCATCGCGCTTGAATCTCTGGCAGACCTTTCGGGCAATAGTGCTGTCCAGTCGAACACCACGGTCTTCGTCTATAACGTCTCGACCAGTGCCTTTACGCAGGTTGGCCCGCGCGCCGTAAATTCGTCCGCGTTTCGCTTTCCTACTTTCACCGACTACAACGCTTCGCTCCAACCAGCGACAATCATTTTTGCAACGGGATTGAATTTCAATGCGGATGGGACGGCTCCGACTACGACAACCGGCGGCCTGAATCCGGGCGGCGGAACACAGATTTTCTCTGCGCCAATCGCTACGCCAAATACTTTCACCAGACTAACCAGCACACCGGCTCCGACAAATTTTCCCGGCCCGGCTATCCAGCCGTTTCCCAGCAACACGCGAGAGCGCATTGCCTTCAGCCTGGCTTTCGCAGAGTTGGGCGGCCTTAACTCTGATGGTTTCCCGGAAGCCTTCTACCTTCTGAGTCGACAGGGAACTGATGCGGCAGGCGCAACGGTCTCGTTCTTCACGGGAGCGAGCGAACGCCCCGTAATAACGCCGAGTCCGACGCCGCCCGCCGTGCAGGGACTCGCGCCCGGCATGTTGGGAATCGTCCGCTCTGCCACCGCGCTTGCTCCGTCAAATCAGTTAGCCGACAGCGCATCAGAAGCCGCAAATCGCCCGTCGTTGCCAATCGAACTTAACGGTGTCTCCGTTTCGATCAATGGCGCGGCTGCCGGTCTCTACTTCGTCAGTCCCGGACAGATTAACTTTGTCGTCCCGCCGGGACTCGCCGCCACGTCCGGCACTAACACTTACCCGGTCGTCATCAA
>JACCVS010000219.1 GCA_013698055.1 Acidobacteriota bacterium | reverse complement strand
ATGTTCGTTGAAACAACCGTCTGTCCCGCAGGCGCAAAGCGATGTGCCTCTTCAAGCAAAGCGAAGACAGGATAAGGAAGATAGCTTTCCGTTCCGGCCTGCGCGTCTCCGCGCACGGTCGCCATTCGCGCTTTGTTGACACGGCGTAGAAGAGTTGCGACGACGACCTGCTGTTCGTTCTGCTCGATGTCAGAAAGTTGCAGCACCGTGCAGCGCCCCGGTCGAAACAATTCATCGAGCGGAATGTGCTCGTGATCCGAGAAAATCGAGTCAGGCCGGTCAAAACGATTGTCGAGTCGCCAGAGCAGCGCGTCAATCGAGCCGACATTGCCGCCACTGCCTCGCCCGTCATCTTCGCCGTACTTCTCCGCCGTCACGGCGTCGCGCAAATCCTGATAGCCCCATAACCCACGCTCTCCGCGCTCGCCCGCAGTCAGTTTGCGATAAGCCTGCGAGAGATAATGCAGCATCTTGTCGGAGGTGCCTTCGGGCAACAGATACTTGATGTCCGCTTCGGTCAAAGTAGAGACGCGCACCTTGACGCGGTCATGCGTGAAGATTTTGACTTCCGGTTGGTAGTCGTCAAGCCCACGAAAGATTCGATTGTCTTCGATAGAGCGCAGCGTGTCGTATTCGCCGTGCGGGTCAACGATGAGGACGGCAGCGCGGTTGTAAGGCCGCATCAATTCTTCGACGAGTACGCCCGCCGTGTAGCTTTTGCCCGCGCCCGTTGAGGCTAAGATAGCCAGATGCGTCGAGACGACATCCTTAATAGAGAGAACAACCGGCACTTCACCCGCGCTTCTGGTCAGGAGACTCCCGAGGTGCGCCGAGCCTTGATCTTCCACCCGGCGCGGTGAGAGAACGCTTGCCAGAGTTTCAGATGAAGCGAGGAAGACAGGATCGCCCGGATTGGGCGGGATGCGCGGGTTGACGAAGTCGCCGAGCGCGCTGCTGAAATATCCAACCGTCTCGACGCTAATCTCATAAAGCTCGCCGCAATCCGAGCTAAGACCGATGAGCGATGAAACGACCGAGGGCGAAATCTCCGGATCAGAGAGGAAAACGTCCGGCAAATTGCGAACGAGCTTGCGCGACGTGATGTTGCCGATGATATGCCGCTCGTTGTCTCCGTCGCGCACCACATAGTAGACGAACTCGCCGATGCGCGCCCGCGCACTATCAGTCGTGATGAAGAGATATTCGTGCGGCAGTTCGCCGGGGCCTTTGACCGTTCCCGTTAGAATATCCGTGACGGCGCGCTCTGTTGACATGTCTTTAGTAGTTTACTCAAGCTCAAGCTTTTGATTCGGCCTCATACCAGTCAATTGTCCGTCGCAGTCCATCTTCTAAAGAAGTGTGTGCGCGAAAGCCGAATTTTTCAATCGCGCGTGTCACATCTAACTGCCGACGCGGTTGGCCGTCAGGCTTGCTCTGTTGCCACCTGATCTCGCCTTCAAATCCGGTCAGACATGCGATCATCTTAACCAACTCACGAATCGTCACCTCGCGGCCAGTCCCGAGATTAACGGGCGCACTCTCATTATAATCTTTCGCCGCGAGCAGAATACCTTCGGCGCAATCCTCGACGTAGAGAAACTCGCGCGAGGCATCGCCCGACCCCCACGCCTCTATAAAGGGGCTGTTCGCGCGCCGGGACTCGACGCATTTGCGAATCAGCGCCGGGATGACGTGCGAAGTCTCAAGATCGAAATTATCGCCGGGGCCGAAGAGATTCGCCGGAAGCAGGAAGATCGTGTTGAAGCCATACTGCTCCCGGTAACTCTGAGACTGCACGAGCATCATCTTTTTTGCCAGCCCGTAAGGCGCATTCGTCTCTTCCGGGTAGCCGTTCCACAGATCATCTTCACGAAAAGGAACAGGCGTGAACTTAGGATAACTGCAAACCGTACCGAGCGCGACGAATTTTTCAACTCCGTGAAGGCGCGACTGCTCGATCAACTGCGTTCCCATCATCAGGTTGTCGTAGAAATAGCGTCCGGGATTCTTCTGGTTGGCCCCGATGCCTCCGACCACAGCCGCCAGGTGAATAACCATCTCAGGGCTGAAATCTTTGAACATTCTTTCAATCTCGGTCTCATGCACCAGATTGTACTCGTGGCTTCGCGGCACAAAGACTTGGGTGCCAGCGTAGCTCTTCAATCTCTGCACAAGATGGTGACCGAGGAAGCCCGCACCGCCCGTCACGACAATTCGCCTGTAAGGAAACCCGCTCTCTGCTGCTGTTGTCATTTAACTGGTTCAGGTGGCTTTCAATAAAGCTGCGAGCGCATAAGATTGCACAGAGTATCAGAACAAAGCCTCCGGCGTCATGCGAGCAAGAGATATTAGCGCTCCTTGCTGAAACTCATCGCATTAGCTATCGTATCAGAAATTCATGGACTGCTGAATGTTATCCCAAACTTACTCTCTAAGAACGGGCAGGCTGCTTTCGCAACGATGACCAAACGCGCTCTTATAACAGGAATCACCGGGCAGGACGGTTCTTTTCTGACCGAGCTTCTGCTGGATAAAGGTTACGAGGTTCACGGTATCATACGCCGCTCCTCTTCATTCAACACGGATCGGATTGACCATCTTTACCAGGACCCGCACGAACCCGGCACGAAGTTGCGACTCGTTTATGGTGATCTCAATGACTCCTCCTCGCTCAATACTATTCTGCGCCAGATTCAGCCCGACGAGATTTATAACTTGGGCGCACAATCGCACGTCCGCGTCAGCTTCGACGTTCCCGAATACACGGCGGAGGTGACGGGACTCGGCACCGTGCGTATTCTCGAAGCGATCCGCGAAGCGGGCATCCGCCCGAAATTTTACCAGGCATCTTCCTCCGAGCTTTTCGGTAAGGTGTTGGAGACGCCGCAGACCGAGCGGACGCCCTTTTACCCACGCTCGCCCTACGGCTGCGCCAAGGCTTACGCCTATTACATCACCGTCAACTACCGCGAGTCCTATGACATGTTCGCCTGCAACGGAATTCTGTTCAACCACGAATCTGAGCGGCGCGGAGAGACGTTCGTCTCGCGCAAAATTACACGCGCGGCGACGAGAATCAAGGTGGGGATTCAGGACAAGCTCTACCTAGGCAATCTGGATGCTCAGCGCGATTGGGGCTATGCGGGCGATTACGTTGAAGCGATGTGGCTGATGCTGCAAGCCGACGAGGCAGAGGATTACGTCATCGCGACGGGAGAGGTACACTCGGTCAGAGATTTTCTGGATGAAGCGTTCGGCCTGCTCGATCTGGACTGGAAAGAGTATGTTGAGAAAGACCCGCGCTATTATCGCCCGACGGAGGTTGATCTCCTGCTCGGCGATGCTACAAAAGCGCGCAAGGCGCTCGGATGGGAGCCGAAAGTGGACTTCAAGGAACTCGTTCGCCTGATGATCGAACATGACCTTCAGCTTGCGCGCCAGGAAGAGGCTCGAAAGAATGCAGGCTCATTATCAACAAAGGTGGGCTGGGGAGCAGCTTAAGACCCCAAACTTGATGACATCGCTTCCCTCATCAGCCGCCGCGAGAGGAATGAATCATCGCCCGCGAGTTGAATCCTTATTAACGCATGAAGCCACAAATTGACTCGACCACGTAACTCTGCTGCTCCTCAGTCAACTCAGGATAAATCGGCAGAGCAATCGTCTCGCGCGCCGCCCGCTCCGCTTCCGGAAAATCCCCTTCGCCGTAACCCAGATAGCTGAAACATTCTTGCAGGTGAAGCGGCACAGGGTAGTAAACGTCTGTGCCGATGTCGTTCTGCTTTAAGTGAGCAATGAGCGCGTCGCGTCGCGCTCCGGCGCGGATGACGTATTGATTGAAGATGTGTCGCACCTGCGGGCGAACCGCAGGCAGGCTGATCTCTTCCAGTAGCCCCGCATCCTCGAAGAGCTGATGATAGCGTTCGGCGTTCTCTCGTCGCGCCTCCGACCATCTTTCAAGGTGCGGCAGCTTGACGCGCAGGACGGCGGCCTGAAGCGAATCCAGCCTGCTGTTGATGCCTATTAGCTGGTGATGATATTTGGTTTCGCTCCCGTGAACGCGCAGCATCCGCAAGCGCCGGGCAAGCTCATCATCGCCTGCGGTCATCATGCCGCCGTCTCCCGCGCCGCCCAGATTCTTTGACGGGTAAAAGCTGAAACAGCCGATTGTGCCAATCGTCCCGGCCTGTCGCTCTTCGTCTTCCGCTCCGATGGCCTGCGCCGCATCTTCTATGACAGGGATTCCGTGCCGTTCGCCGATCTCCATGATGGCGCTCATCTCGGCGCACTGGCCGTAGAGATGCACAGGCATGATAGCGCGCGTGCGCTCCGTGATGGCCGCTTCGATTTTGTCCGGCACGATGTTGTAGAAGAGCGGGTCTATATCAACGAAGACCGGGCGAGCGCCGACACGCGCAATCGCCGCCGCCGTCGCAAAGAAGCTGTAAGGTGTCGTGACCACTTCGTCACCAGCCTTAACGTCGAGCGCCATCAAGGCCAGCAGCAGCGCGTCCGAGCCGGAAGCGCAACTGACGGCGTGGCGAGCGCGCGTGTAAACAGCAATCTCATCTTCGAGTGCCGCCACGTCCGGGCCGAGGATGAACTGCTGCGAATCCATCACGCGCAGGGCGGCGGCGCGCAACTCCTCGCGCAACGTGCCATACTGTGAGTGCAAATCTAGCAGGGGTACTTTCATTTTGAGTCGTGATTTTGCTTGTCTATCTGTGCTGTGGTCAATCCGCTCTTCGACGGCGAAGATCATTACCGCCATTTCATCCAAGAGCCGGATATCTCAGGCTGCTATGTCGCCGCAGACGAGGCAATGGCGCTTTTCGTTTACAGGTCATCTCTTCCCGGCGGAGTCGAGCACATTAATCTTTGTTATCTGGCAGGAAGGGTCTCCGGCTGTCAGTCCATATCTTCAAATTAAAAGATAATTGAAGTATACATAGATTGTCATTAGCTTACCAAAAGGAAAGGAAAACCAGGGGCCTCATGTTCTTGGCAATGATAATTAAGGAGACCAGTTGATGAACGTAGTCATACTCGCGGGCGGGCTTGGCTCACGCCTCGCCGAAGAAACAGACCTTAAGCCAAAACCGATGGTCGAGATCGGCGGTCGCCCCATCGTCTGGCACATCGCCAAAACTTACGCCCATTACGGCTTCAACGAAATTTTTATTGCGCTTGGATACAAGGGCGAAGCTATTAAACGCTTCTTTCTTGATTACCAGTCTTTGGGTGGAAATATGACGATTGATTTATTGAAAGGCTGCGTCGAGAGGCACGACCCGCAGGGCGAAGGCTGGAAGGTACACTTGATGGACACGGGGATTGAGACGAATACGGGCGGGCGTATCAAGCGTCTGGAACCCTGGCTGAAAGACGCAACCTTTATGCTAACTTATGGCGACGGCCTGTGTGATATTGATCTCCGAGACCTGCTTGAATTTCATCGCTCTCATGGCCGTATCGCGACGGTAACAGCCGTGCGCCCGCCCGCGCGCTTCGGAGGACTGATCTTCGATGGGGACTTGGTAGCAGAGTTTACAGAGAAGCCGCAGATCGGCGAGGGCTGGATTAACGGCGGCTTTATGGTCTTCGAGCCTGGCCTCTTTGACTATATCAAAGGCGACAACGACAGCCTCGAACTTGATGCTCTGGAACAACTGGCGATGGATCGCCAACTCGCAGCCTATCGTCACGACCGTTTCTGGCAATGCCTTGATACGTTGCGCGACAAGCGTCTACTGGAAAACCTCTGGCAGGAGAAACGAGCGCCGTGGAAAGTCTGGGAATAAGTAAAGATTTTTGGCTCGACCGCCCTGTGCTTGTCACCGGAGCCACGGGATTGGTCGGAAGTTGGCTTGTACGTCGTCTCGTTGACGCGGGCGCGGATGTGGTGTGCCTTGTCCGTGACTGGGTACCACAGAGCGAACTGTTGCGCGCTCGGTTGATCGAGCAAGTCAAGACTGTGCGTGGCGATGTCTGCGATCAGGCACTTCTGGAACGGACGCTCAACGAATACGAAATTAACACGGTCATGCATCTAGCCGCGCAAACCATCGTCACGACCGCCAGCCGCAACCCCGTATCCACTTTTGAAGTGAATATCAAAGGAACGTGGTCGCTGTTGGAGGCTTGTCGCCGCGCGTCCACAGTAAAGCAAATCGTGGCGGCTTCTTCCGACAAATCCTACGGCGAGCACGAAGCGCTGCCCTATACGGAGGAGACACCGCTCAGAGGACGTTATCCTTACGACATGAGCAAGGCGTGCGCCGATCTAATCGCACAGTCTTATGCCGCGACTTATGGATTGCCGGTTGTGATTACGCGCTGCGGGAATTTTTATGGTGGGGGCGATTTGAATTGGAATCGCATCGTCCCTGGCACAATCCGTTCCGTGCTTCGCGGGCGTCGTCCTGTGATCCGCTCTGATGGGCAATACGTGCGGGACTATTTTTATGTTGAAGACGGTGCGGCGATCAACATGCTGCTGGCCGAGCAACTAGCGGCAAGACCTGAACTGTCGGGACAGGCTTTCAATTTCTCTAATGAGATTCAAGTAACCGTTCTGGAATTAGTCCGGCGAATTTTGCAATTGACCGATTCCGACCTCCAGCCTGATGTCAGGAACGAGGCCACGAACGAAATTCGTTATCAATATTTAAGTGCAGAGAAAGCGCGCAAAACGCTGGACTGGAAGCCGAGCTTCACACTGGATGAAGGCTTACTGCGAACGATTGAGTGGTATAAATTTTTTCTGGCAGCGCCGCAATAAGCAGAAACAACGAAACGATGGAGACGTTGCTTTCAGCTTTGCCTGAGCAAGCAATTTCCCACCACGGCTACAAACACAAAAAAGAGCCTTCAATATCTTTCGTTACCTGAAAGCTCGACGGGACGCCCGCCCTGGCTAATGGACTGCTGCGCCGCTTCGAGTATTCGGACGACGCGCAAGCCCGAATGGCCATCCGTTAGTGGACTCCTCTTCTCCCTTATCGCGCTCAGGAATTCACCGCAGACGTAGTGCAGGGCTTCGGTCGAATCGAGTTTCGGAACCCACACGTCGCCTGTGCGGTAGCTGACGAGCGTTTGATAAGCAGCCTCTTTATCTGCGGCATCTTCGCTTCGAGTCACCATCACGCCTTTATCGTAGATGCGTATCTTCTCGGTCGGCTCGATGTCATCGTAGACGATCATCCGGCGGCTTCCCGCAATGAGCGTGCGGCGAATTTTGACGGGCGAGAGCCAATTGAAATGAAAGTGCGCGATGAACTCATCCGGGAATCGGAGCATGACGTAAGCGATGTTCTCTATCCCGCGCTCGACGTGGCAACTTCCTGTCGCCGTCACGGACAAGGGCTGGCGATCAATAACGAAATCCATTATCGCCAGATCGTGAGGAGCCAAATCCCAGACGACGTTGATGTCGCGCTGGAAGAGGCCGAGGTTAATTCTGACCGAATCGAAATAAAGAAGGTCGCCCAGTTCGCCGCTCTGGACAATCTCCTTGATTTTGCGGACTGCTCCCGTGTAGATGAAGGTGTGATCCACCATCAGAGTTAGACGGTTGCGCTCGGCCAGCTCAATAAGTTGTTCCGCTTCCGCGACGCTCGCCGTGAAAGGTTTTTCGATGAGCACATGCTTGCCTGATTCGAGCGCTTCGCGGGCGAAGCCGAAGTGCGTGCTGACGGGTGTGGCGATGACGACCGCCTCAAGTTGCGGGTCTGCAAGCAACTGCCTGTAATCGAGAGTCGTTTGAGCGGAAGGGTAACGGCGTCCCAGCGACACCAGCCGCTTCGCATCCACATCACACATCCAGCGCAACCTCGCCTCCTCGTTCTCCGAGAAGTTGCGGAGCAGATTCGGCCCCCAATAGCCACAGCCGATGACACCGATGGTAGTTGGACTCATGTCAACCCGAACTCCGTATGAAAAACCGCGGAATCAGAATTAGATTCGTTGTGCCCCGACCTCTGCCTTCCCGATTGCTTCAACAACCCGCATGAGTTGCTCGTTCGTCAATTCGGGGAACATCGGAAGCGAAAGAATTCGCCCGGCCTGGCGCTCGGCTTCGGGAAAATCTCCGCGACGATGATTAAGCGAGGCGTAAGCCGGTTGCAGGTGAATCGGGATGGGATAGTGGATGCCTGTTTGCACGCCTGATTCCGCGAGCACCTGTTGCAAGGCGTCGCGTGCCTCTGACTGCACGACGTAAAGATGATAGACGTGGCGCGCGTAGGACATCTCACTTGGCAGCCCCAGACCACTATCGCGCAAAAGCTCGCCGTAGCGCGCGGCACGTTCCCGGCGAAGCTCGTTCCACCTGTCCAGATGGCGCAGCTTGACGTTCAGGACAGCGCCCTGAAGACCTTCGAGCCGGAAGTTGTAGCCGACTATTTCATGATGATACTTGCGCTCCGAGCCGTGGTCTCGCAAGAGACGGACATGACGAGCAACGTCCGCGTCGTTCGTCACTACCGCGCCACCCTCACCATATGCGCCCAGATTTTTGCCCGGATAAAAACTGAAGCAACCCGCGCGACCCAGCGCGCCAACCCGCCGTCCCTTGTACAAACTCCCGTGCGCCTGCGCGGCGTCTTCAATCACGATCAGGCCGTGACGTTCGGCAATCTCGAA
>JACCVS010000215.1 GCA_013698055.1 Acidobacteriota bacterium | reverse complement strand
TAGACACCCTTGAACATGCTCTCTCCTGTGACTTCAAAGTGATAATGCTCGCACTCCTGCCCGTCTATCGTTTCCGTTCCGACCATTGTGGGCAACCCCATCCGATTCATATCCGGGCGCGAGGGCGCGAAAAATCCTTCGACCAAGTCCACGCTCGCGTCGGTGAAATCGAGAGAGTTGAGAGAGTCATCATTCACCCACACGCCGTCCTTTTTACGGTAAACTTTGCTGGTGGGATTAATCTTTAGAAACTCCTTATTGACCGGCCCGCCGCTGTTGGTGCCCGTCACCTTGTATTGCCATGACCGGCTGCTGGCTTCATAAACCCCTTCAGACATTATGTGTGTCTCGGCATTCATACCGCCCGGCACGCCATCCGTCTTGAGGGCGAAATGGTAACTGCTTGCGCCCCGCAGCTTGTTGAAAGCACGCTCATAGGCGTTGCTGCCTGTGTCGCTGCTCGTCGTTCCCGGTGAAGCGGCGGTAGAACTTGTCGGGGCGGCTGGAGTGGTAGCGGTCGTCGTTGTTGTGTTGTTAGAGCTATCCCCAAGCAGGGAACCGCTGTTGCTATTTCGAGCACAGGACGTGAGCAGCGAGACAGCACATAGGCACATCATCATCGGCAATATACCTGTGAATATGCTGCGTGAAATTATACGGCTAACCATTTTTCTCCCTTGATCGTTGAATTAAAAAGATGAGCGATGACTTCGTGCATACCGCCGCTCGACAGTGTTCTCCAAAGCGTGGACTTATTCTCCCGACGAGTGCGATCCGGCAATTTGCAGATGGCGAAACAAATCCGATTGTCGCCGGGCAGTCGCCAGGTGTTGATGCAGCGCTTGACGGGCGAACGTCAGAAAGAGAAAGACCATCTGCGCGTGACGGTGCAATTCTTGTGCGTAATGAATGACAGCAACGCCACTCCCTTCCGGGCAGAGGCGTTCCACCGATAGTTAAGGAACATCGTCACAGCCGAAAAAAAATGCTATCTCCGAAAGTCTCATTAAGCAAGCTCTCGGTGGCTACACCGGCGGATGGGCGGCTGACTTTGAAAAAGCATGGCAGGGCGGACATTGATGCTTATCAGGATGACATCAAAGGGTGATGTCGCGGAAATAAATATACCTTGGAGGATGCTTGGCACACACTCGGCTTGGTGACGTGACAGGAATTGCCGGGATAAGCTATTCTTTGTCGGCTGTGCGTTGTTTGAAAATACTGGCAATTATTAAGTCGTGTTTTTTAAGGCGGAGAGAGTTAATCAGCCTCTCCGTCAGCAATCAAGGCAAAAGGAAAAAGGTAAAAGGCAAAAGCGGAAGAAGCATTCAGTCTCTCTTTGCTTTAACCTTTTAGGTTGCCTTTTGCTTTCCAGAGTGGAGAGGTGCAAGAGTGGTTGAATTGGCAGCATTGGAAATGCTGTGAGCGGGAAACCGTTCCGTGGGTTCGAATCCCACCCTCTCCGCCATCGCCTTTGATCAGCAGGGCGCGGACGCAATTAGGTAGTCAGAATATGAACAACAGAATGAGGCGCGGTCAACAATGAGACTAAAACTTTCATGGAGATTACTGGCACTCGTCATGCTCGTAGCTACTTTGTGTTCGTCTGTTATCTTCGACACGGCGCAAGCGCAGCGCCGCCGCCGCCCGCAGCGCGCGGTTATCTGCGGTGACCCGACCGCGCCGTGCAAATATGGCGACAATTCAAGGCCGTTTGACTTGCCGTTCCATATTCCACCGCGCGCCGTCGTCTTCGAGACTCAACCGTTCTACGCCGTCATCTTGCAAAGCGTGCGGATGCGCGACTACGATGACTGCGACACCTTTGTGCCAGAGGATTCACGGCTGGCGGCGCAGGCATTATTCCCGAATAGAAAAGTCTTCGCTTCGAGATGTGCCATTCCCGGCGACGTGTATTACTTGAACGTCAGCGAAAAAGCGCAGTTCATGGCCGTTTATGCGGGCGAGACGATGGCCGAAGCTCAGCGGGTATTAATGAGGGTCAGAGCCACGAACAGGTACCCTGGCGCTAACATCCGGCGAATGCGGGCGAGCTTCATGGGCACATAGCTTCTGCCAGTTCACCCCCGCAGGCTCAAACGCACTTAGTGCACTTTGATCCGGCTTTCCAACCGCTCGTTGCTAAGATTGTGTGAAAGCGGTAGAGTAATTGTTTGAAGTACCCTGTTACTCTACAGCGCGAGGGCGCGAGACCGAGCCGGAATGAAAGATAACAAGTTAGCCGCCGACGAAGCCAGACGCGCCGTCCAGCACGAGTCGGTTAAAGCAGAAATTGAATCGGACGTAAACGCAGAAATCGCCGCGCACGCTCAAGGCGCGACGCGAGTGGAAGCGCAGCGGGAAGCACAGATCGCCGGTGAGTTTCGCTCCAAGGCGGTCAACGAAGTCGTTGACACGGAGCGCGAGGTTGAACGCTCACGCGGACTCGCACGCGTCTCGCAGGTCGTTGATTTCGTTTTCTATGTGATCTACGCGCTTCTCGGGCTGCGGCTTTTGCTGGAGATGCTGGCGGCGCGCCGCAGCGCAGGGTTCGTGCAATTCATCGCGACCGTGACCGATCCTTTTTACGCGCCATTTCGGGGCATCGTTCCGAGTCCGACGGCTGAAGGCGGCCAACGGCTTGCGGTGCCGATCATCATCGCGATAATTGTTTACCTGCTGCTTCATCTGGGAATCAAGGCGCTTCTGCGGATGATCGCGCACCGTCGAACGGAAATTTGAGCGAAAGCGTCTGCTGAGGCTGACGGTGCGAGAGAAGTTAGGCACGTCGGATTCCAGGCGCAACGCGATTGAGCTTTTGACAATTTATCAGACTTCGGGCTCCGCACAACGCTTGCCTTGTGAACTCCGCCAGGCCGGGAACGGAGCAACGGTAGCAACGGCGGTGTGTGCTGCGGGTCAGTCCGGAGTCTGGCCACCTTAAAACAGTGACAAGTGACAGGTGACAAGTGACGAGTAAGATCAGTTTTTAACTTGTCACCTGTCACTTGTCACTTGTCACTGTTTTTCTATGACCTATCAAGTCATCGCGCGCAAATGGCGTCCGCAACAGTTTGATGAAGTGACGGGGCAGGAACCCATCACGCGCACGCTCCGCAACGCCATCGAGCACGAGCGGCTTCATCACGCCTATCTCTTCTCGGGCGCGCGCGGCGTCGGCAAGACAACGACCGCACGCCTGCTCGCCAAAGCTCTCAATTGTCATAAATCACCCAAGCCCACAACAACCCCCTGTCGCACCGATGACCCTGACGCTTGCGCTTCGTGTCGGGAGATTTCCGAAAGTCATTCGATAGATGTGCGGGAAATTGACGCAGCATCTAACACTGGCGTGGACAGTGTGCGCGATGTGATCCTCGATGATATTGATATCAAGGCGGCAATCTGGGAAGGCCGTGTTCGTTACAAAGTTTTCATCATTGATGAAGTACACATGCTCTCGACTTCAGCTTTTAACGCCCTCTTGAAGACGATTGAAGAGCCGCCGCCGCGCGTCGTCTTCATCATGGCGACGACGGAGAAGCATAAACTTCCAGAGACTATTCTTTCGCGCGTTCAGCAGTTTGAGTTTCGCACCATCGCCACCTCTAAAATAGCAGAGCGTTTGCGCCACATCGCCGACGTCGAGAAAGTCGTAGTCTCCGAGGATGCACTGCGCGAGATTGCGCGCGCGGGCGAAGGCTCGATGCGCGACGCACAGTCTGCTTTCGATCAGGTCATCAGTTTCTCCGGGACCGAGATTAAGGTCGAAGATGTGGAGACGGCGCTCGGTCTGGCGAGCACGGAAATGCTCGCGCGTGTAACGGGCGCGATTGCCGGGGCAAAGCCCGCTGAGGCATTGGCGGTCGTTGACGATCTAGTGATGCGCGGCCACGACTTGCGAAACTTCTGCCGTGATTTGATGTCTCACGTGCGCGATCTGCTTGTCGCCAAAGTTTCCGGCGAAGCGGGTTTCCTTGAGTCTGCCGCATCTGACTTTCGCGCTCTTGTGAAGCAGGCCGATAGCTTCTCCGAATCTGACCTCGTGCGCTTTTTCCACTCTCTGACGGAGACGGAAAATAACCTTCGCATCGCCGCGCATCCGCGTTATCAACTCGAAGTCGGCCTCGTGAAGTTGATCGAGATGCGGCGCGTGGTTCCCATCAGCAATCTCATCGAACGCCTCACGGCTCTGGAAGAGTCTTTGCGAACGGGCGTTGCGCCGAGCATGAGCAAAACACCACCAGCATCAGCGGGCGGCGGCGCGCACGGTGGTGGCGGAGCCGGTGGAAGCAGCGGTAAGCCAAGCGCGGCTGCGCCCGCTTCGACGCCGCGCGCAAGCAGCACGATGAAAAGCGAGGGAACGGACGTTGCCGCTTATATGCAGGCAGGTACGCACGAGCCGCCGTTCGGCGGAGTCGGCGGCACGATTCAGACACCAACGCAACAATCAACATCGCCACTGCCCCCGGCAACATCATCGCCCGTGCTGACACTTGTGCCTCCGCCCACCCCGGCGCAATCCGCTACGGCTTCGGCGGCGACCGCGGCACAGCCAGCTTTAATGAAGCCTGCACAATCCGAACGGGTCGGCGAGAGCGTTCCTCCCATCGCTTCCGCGCAAGGCTCGACTATCGAGGGTATTAAGGACGCTCTCGAAAAGCGAAACCGGATGTTTCTCGTCATCGCCATCGAAGGCGCGCGCAAAGCGAGCATCGAAGGCGACGAGTTGTACCTTGAGTTCGCGCCCGAAGCGAAGCACCTGCGCGACAACCTGGCGAAGCCGGAGAGCGTCAAACTGTTGCGCGAAATTGCCCGCGAGGTGACAGGGCGCGACATGGGCGTGCGAATCAACGTTAAAGAGAAAGACGAGAGTGATAATAACGGGCCTTCCTCAAAGCAGGAGGCGGAGCAGTCCGAGAAACAGCGCCTCCGCGAGATCGCCGAGCAAGCCCCTCTCGTCCAGCAAGCCCTCCACGCCTTCCGCGGCGAGATAATTGACGTGAAAAAGATAGAGGAACAGTAGGCAATAGGCAGTGGGCAGTTAAAGGCAAAAGCACGAGTGTTGCTCTTTACCACTGACTGCTCGACTATCTACTGCGAACTTTTTGTCCGTACTCTCGTATAGTAGCTGACGGAGGTAAGATTAAAAATGCGTGACCCATCTCTGGCAGGAATTCTCAGCTTACTGATCCCGGGCATCGGCCAGCTCTACAACGGCAAGATTCTGCGGGCACTGTTCTGGCTGATTATCACGCCCGGTTTCTGGATCGGGACAGGCGGCATGTTCGGTTGGGTTTGTCACCTCATCGCAGCCTACACGGCCTACAACTACGCCAAACAGCACCGCGTGCGGTCTAGCACTGACTGATAAGTTGTTCGATAAAGGAGATACTAACTGACAATCGGTTGGTCTATCTTATCGGGCTTAGTCGCTTCGATCTTTCTTTAGTAAATCTGCTTTTGACAGAATGCATATTTCCAGGCCATCAATATTAATACTGACCTTGTTACCCCAAGCCTCATCAAATTCAACTCCACTTATGTCTGTCAAAAGATCAATCCTGCTAGGCTCTACGCCTATTTGAATCACTATATTCGGAGACACAACATCCCCCTCAGAGAGGTCGGAAGTCGGAGCGCCGAATCTCGCCAACGCACGCAGTACCTTGTGCGCGTTAACGGAACTTGTTCTAACCCAGATGTCTATGTCACCGTGGCACGAGGGAGGCCGTGCCCGGCAAGGGCATAAGTGCCGGCGATGATAAACTCAACCTCTTCGGCTTTTAAGCACGACAACCTGTCTCTGAAGCCTGGGTTCAGCATTGAGATTTTCCTTAAACGACCAAGCATCGAGAGCTAACTGCCACATCATGCCGAGCAACTCTTGAGGAGATTTATCTTTCAGATCACTATCGCCATTTGAATCATATAAGGAAGTTTTTCTGACCAGAACATTTCTCATCAAGTTACGCCTCCTCAGTTCGTAAAGCGTATTATACGCCCACACATCATAGAATCACGCTCTAACAGTACCGAAAACCGTTTGCCTGTCTCGCGACTTTCGCTGCGCTTCGGTTATAATCTTCTTTTCCGAGATCGTCCAAATTATTCACAGTAAATTTTAGAGGAGCAATCATGACTGCCGAAAAGATTACGAAACGCCCCGACCGCCTCAGGTTTGATGGGCGCATCCTTTTCCTGACCGATGAGACAGGGCTAATTCGCCGCCAGTTGGAAGGCCGCGAGGATTTGCCTTACGATGCGGAAACGCCTTTGATGAATAACATCTCGACCGACGAGATTACGCCGGGCTGGGTCTGTTTCTATTACGACGAGACGCTCGGCCAGTACGTTTACGTCGGGATGCGCGAGCAGGCTGTGCAGAAAGATGAAGTCAGAGAAGGGAACTTCAGCGTGGTCGTCTCCGGGCTTTCAAAAGGATGTGGCTCGTCGCGCGAGACTGCGCCGTATGCGGAGAAGGCCGCAGGAATAGAACTCGTCATCGCCAAGACCATCGAGAAGATTTACGGGCAGAACGCGCAGAACATAGGCTTGCTGACCTCCACCGATTTCGGCCTGATCGAGCGCATCCGCAATGGAGAAGAGATTCCGCTCGAAGAGTTCACGCGCGGCCTCGACCCTATCTCACAGGCAATCGTTGAGTACGGCGGGCTGTTCAACTACAACAAGGCGCGGCTCGCGGGCGAGACGGTGCCTCCGCGCTTAGGGACGCAGAAGCGCCCGATGAATATCGTGGAAAAGATCATCGCGCGCCATGCCTTCGTGCGCGCAGGTGAGATCGGCGTTGAAGCCGTCAAACCGGGCGACGCTCTGTTCGCCGTCGCGGACGTGCGCTTCTCGCACGAATACGTCACGCCGATGGCCGAATCATTATTCAAACAGGCTTTGGGGAAAGACGCGCGCGTCACCGAAGCCGAATCGGTTTACGCTTTCCGCGACCACCTGACTTTCTTAGGCAGCGTGATGTCGGAAGAAAAGCGCAAGATGGGATTGTTAGAGCGCGCCGATGGGTTGGCCGTCACGCAGGCGGAGTTTACGGATGAGCAGGGAATCCGTCTCTACGGCGAAAGCGCGGAAGGCGGATCGGAGGCGATCTGCCACAATGCTGTGGTTGAAGACATAGCCCTTCCCGGTCAACTCGTCATCGGCACGGACTCGCATACGTGCATGGCGGGCGTGCTCGGCTGCTTCGCTTTCGGCGTCGGCTCAACCGACATGGCTAATGCCTGGTACACCAAAGACATTCGCGTCCGCGTTCCCGAGACCGTTCGCTTCGTGCTGAATGGGCGAAAGCGCACGGACGTGACCGCGAAAGACGTGATGCTCTACATTCTGGCGACCGATTACATGAAGCAGGGCAAAGGCATCGGGCAGGTGCTTGAGTTCGCGGGCGAAGGTTTAAGCGATATGCCGATGGACGAGCGCGCGACCTTGACCAACATGGCCGTCGAAGCCGGAGGCACGACCGGCATTATCGCTCCGGACGAAGTGACGCTCGACTACCTCGTTCGCGCTCGCGCCCTCGATGCTGAAGAAGTTCGCAAAGGTTTTCTCGAAAGCGACCCGGATGCTGAATACGCTGCCGTGTTCGAGATTGATCTCTCGGAGATTCACCCGATGGTCGCAACTCCGGGCGACCCGCGCAACGGCATCAACATCTCTGATTTGCCCGCCGAAATCAAAATTGATGCGGCTTACGGCGGCT
>JACCVS010000198.1 GCA_013698055.1 Acidobacteriota bacterium | reverse complement strand
CTTCAAGCAGCGCATCGCGCGCTGGAATCAATCACGCTCGACCGCGAGGTCATGCGCCTGCGCGATTCCTTCGGAGTCAAGTTTGCCGAGAGCGTCTATTACGGCTTCTGGTTCGCGCCCGAGTTCGAGTTGATGCGGAAGATGATTGATGAAACGCAAGCGGGTGTGACGGGCGACGTGCGCTTGAAGCTCTATCGCGGCAACGCGACAATCGTTGGCCGCCGCGCGCCGCGCTCGCTCTACAACGAGCGGCTGGCGACGTTTGAGGCCGAAGATATCTACAACCAGCGCGACGCCGAGGGATTCATCAAGCTCAACGCCTTGCGTCTGCGATTAAGGGGATTGAGCCAGTAATTCAAAAGGGGAGTGCTGAAGCCATGTTGATGACGAAAAGTGTGGATACTGCGTTTGCGACGACCGTGCTGGTGGTCGAAGCCGACAAGATCGGCTCTGCCGCATCGCCTCTCAATCTGCCGAAGACGATGGCGGTCATTGAAGCCTCAGAGTCGCCGCGCGCGGGAGATGTGGTGGTCGTGCGCGCTTTGACGGATAGCGCGACGTATAACCAGTTGGAGCTGCCGACGGGTCGGATGGCGAAGATCAATCCGGGCGATGTGCTGGTCGGCGTGCTGGGACGCAGGCGCGCGTTGAAGGGGTTTGTCGGAGACGTACCGGAAACAATCGTCGCGGGCGACAGGCTTCATCTCCTGAACATGGGAGGCGTCATCGGTCTCTGCACCGGGCATCACTCGAGTCTGTCAGACGCGATCAGCGTCGAAGTCATCGGGCTGGCGTGTGATGAGCGGGGGCGTGTGCTCAATATCGCTGATGTCGCTTTACCATTACGCGAGAACTTGGGACAGACCGCGCCACTCATCCTTGTGGCCGGAACATGCATGAACAGCGGCAAGACTTACGCCGCGACGGAGTTGATTAAGCAGGCGACGCGCGTTGGCTTGAAAGTCGCGGGGGCGAAACTGTCAGGTGTCGCGTGCCTGCGCGATACGCTCAATATGGCGGATCATGGAGCGATTGCAACAGCCAGCTTTCTTGATTGTGGATTACCTTCGACGGTCGGTGCGGGCGATTTAGCGCCTGTGGCAAAGTCAATCATCTCGCGCCTGAACGCCGAGAAGCCCGACATGATTGTGATCGAATTGGGCGACGGCATCCTCGGCGGCTATTCAGTTGATTCCGTGTTTGACGACGAAGAGTTGCGCGCGGCGACCGCAGCCATTGTCTTCTGTGCGTCCGACTACGTCGGCGCGTGGGGCGGCATCGAGTTGTTCCGCAGGCGCGGGATTCAGGTAGACGTAATCGCAGGTTCCGTCACCGATTCGCAGATGGGCGAGGACTTCATCGAGCGTGAGTTCAACGTCCCGGCGGGCAACGCGCGCAGAGATGGCACGCGGCTTTTCAAGATTGTGAAAGACAAAGTCTCGAGTTTCGGGTTACGGGTTTCGAGTTCGCATGCAAGCGCGCTCGTCTAAATTATGGAAGCTTCAAGGTGAACTCAAAACTCGAAACTCAAAACTCGAAACTCCGCATCGGCATCTTCGGCGGTTCGGGTTATGGCGGCGCAGAGCTTTTGCGCCTGCTGCTCATGCACCCGCAGGCTGAGATTGTACTGGTCACGGCGAACGAGCAAGCGGGTAAGGCGGTCAGCGATGTCCACAGGAATTTGTACGGACTGACCGATCTGCGTTTCGCTGTCGCGCCGGAAGATGTGCAGTGCTTGAGCGATCTTGATTTCGTTTTCCTCTCGCTCCCGCATGGGCAGGCGATTGACGTTGTGCCGCGTTTGCCGCAGGGCGTGAAGGTGATTGATCTGTCGGGTGACTTTCGCCTGCGCGACCGCGAAGTGTTTGAGAAGTATTACGGGCGAGAACATACGGCAATGGACGCGCAGGCCGAATTTGTTTACGGCTTGACGGAGATGAATCGGGAAGCGATCAGGAAGGCGAGCCGCATCAGCAATCCCGGCTGCTTTGCGACAGCGACCTTGCTCGGACTTGCGCCGCTCATCGCTCAAGGTCTTTTGAACGGGCGCGTGGTTGTTGATGCAAAGACAGGCTCTTCAGGCTCAGGCGCTAAGCCTGCGCCGAACACGCACCACCCGCAGCGCATGAACTCTTTTTATGCTTACAAGCCTTTCACGCACCAGCACGTGCCGGAGATCGAGCAGGAGCTGCGCGCCG
>JACCVS010000188.1 GCA_013698055.1 Acidobacteriota bacterium | reverse complement strand
GCGCAATGGCTCGTTCCAGCACCAGTTGCGTGACTTCGCCAAAATCCGAGCGCGCATTCAAGGCATTAGCGATTTCCAGTAGAGCTTCGGTCGTCTCCGCTTCGCGCTGCTTGCCGGTGAAGAGTCTTGTGTACTGGTAGCCGACGGCGATGTGCCGCGCGATGGACTGGAGAAAAGAGACTTCGTCGTCGAGCCAAGTGCGCGGCGCGCGCGTATTGTGCAGACCGAGAAGCCCCAGCACATCGCCGCCCAGCATCACGGGCACTACCAGCAGCGAGCGTGTTCCCAGAGTTGCTGCTAGAAGCCGCACCTTTTCATTCAAACCGGGCGCAGATGTGTCGTCAAAGCGAATCGGCTTCGTCAGGTCAACGTGCTCCGAGAGTTGGCGCAGATCAACCGGAATCGCCATGCCTTCGCTCGAAGGGACATCGTCGGAAGCGCGCCACTCATGGCTGATGCGAAGCTCCGAAGCGGATGCAAGCTGAATCACATCGCAGCGATCCGCGTTCATCATCCGCCCCAACTCTTTGACGACCGCGCGCAGGAATCTGTCCAGATCAATACTGGCAGGAAGCTCCAGCGCAAGGCGATCAATAATCGCCTCGCGGGCTTCGTGCATCTTGATCTTTCGTTCGAGAGAAAGGGATTCAGCGGTGATAGACATAATAAGGCAGATAAAAGGCAGATGCTGGATGCCAGATGCTAGATATCAGTTTTTTGGCTTCTCTAACATCTAGCATCTGACATCCGACATCTGTTTTGTGTGTGGATGATAGCGAACCGCGCGCCAAGTTGCAAAGTAAGCAACAGGGCGCGCGGTGCTGGAGAACGACTATATTGAGGAACTGAGGAGGGACGCTTACTGGTGAAGCTGTGCAATTTCGGGCAGGAGGCGAAACTCTACGCGCGCTTCTTCCGGCGAAAGCAGCGGATGATGATTCTTGCCGTAGCGCCCGGTGATGATGCGAACGTAATTCTGAGTTTCCTTGTAAGGCGGCACGCCATCGTATTTGTCAACTGAGCCTTCGCCTGCGTTGTAACCGGCGAGCGCGAGCGTGACGTTTCCGTTGAATCTCTTTAATAACCAGCGCAGATACTTTGTTCCCGCTTCGATGTTGGCAGCCGGGTCGTGCGCGTCCAGACAACCGAAACGCTTGGCCGTCGGAGGCATCAATTGCATCAGTCCCTGCGCGCCGACGTGTGAGCGAGCGCGAACTTTGTATTTCGATTCCTGCCAGATGACGGCGTGAATGAATCTGGGGTCAACGCCGTGCCGCTCGCCTGCGCGAAAGATGATTAGATCAAGTTCGCGGTCGCCAGAGGTCGGCACATCCGCAGGAATGTACTCGGGATCAGGTGTGGAAGCTTCTGTCGCCTGAACCGTCGGCGTGTACGCGTTCTTAAAGACTAGGCCAGTTAAATTGGTAAAAAGGAAAAGAGCGATGATTGCAAAAGGAGCGAACTTAAAAGAGCGAAAGTGGGGAACAAAGCTGGTTAGTTTCATTTATATCATTTCTCCATGTGAGCGATGGCTTTTGACCATCAGAGCCGCGCATTATGTGCGCAGGTTTTGGGGGCTACGCATGGCAGATTCGATTGACAAAGATCAGTTAATCGAACTGGGGAGTGAGATGGGGAAAGTTACTTTTCGGTTGCTTAAAGCGAATTAAAAAAGTCCGGTAAAGTATTGATTCTGTATGTATTTAATCCGACCTATGGTAAGTCTCTTAGTAGCACAAACTTCACCGGCAATTCATTCAAGATGAGCGACGTTTTGAAGCTCAAAGCCAATTTTCGCGTACCCGTTTGGTACGAAAAAACTTAGTGTACCGGCATCCTTCAATATGATTGTTTGAAGTTGATTCGTTTCCTCTAATGAGAGATTTTCAGGATCGTCGAAAGCGCACAGTCCTGTTGACTTGTCGTGTGCAAACGCATAACCTCACGCGAGCCGATCCAACCGTTAACGAGAGTCCTGACAATTAAAATAACCGGACGCGAAGACGCGCTTCTTTTCTCGTCCAAATTCTTACCAGAGGTTCTTGATGAGACGAAAGCTCGCTCCAATCTACGCGTTCACTTTGTTGTTAGCGTTGCTCACTCCGATTTTCTCGCAATCGTCGTCAATTAATCGCGCTCGCTTCGATTCAGCGCGAGAGCGAAGAATTGCTCAAGCCGCCGAGACCTTGCGCCCGCAGCTTATTGCGCAGCGCAGGGACTTTCACATGCACCCGGAACTTTCCAACCGCGAAGAAAGAACTTCGCGCATCGTGGCGGAGCGCCTGCGCGCGCTGGGTCTCACGGATGTGAAAACAGGAGTGGGCAAGTACGGTGTGACGGCGCTGCTCGTGGGAGCGAAGCCGGGCGCGACCATCGCCGTGCGTGCCGATATGGATGCGCTGCCGATTCAGGAAGTGAACGACGTGCCGTACAAGTCTCAGGTCGCGGGCGTGAAGCACGCCTGCGGGCACGACGCGCATACGACTGTCGGACTCGGCGTCGCGGAAGTTTTGAGTAAGATGCGCGGAGAAATCTCCGGCACGATCAAGTTCATCTTTCAGCCAGCCGAAGAAGGCGCGCCCGCCGGTGAAGAGGGCGGCGCGAAATTGATGATTAAAGAAGGCGCGATGGACAATCCGCGTCCCTCTGCCATCTTCGGCCTGCACACCCTGCCAAGCATCGAGGCCGGACAGATTGCTTATCACTCGGGCGCTGCGATGGCCGCGTCAGATAGGTTCTTTATCACAATCAAGGGTAAAAGCTCTCATGGCGCGCAGCCGCACACGGGCGTTGATGCGGTTGTCATCGCTGCCGAATCTGTCATGGCTCTACAGACGATTCATAGCCGCCGCATTGATCCGCAGGAAGCGCTGGTCATTACCATCGGCCAGATTCAAGGCGGCAGGCGTTACAACATCATCGCCGATGAGGTGAAGAT
>JACCVS010000762.1 GCA_013698055.1 Acidobacteriota bacterium | reverse complement strand
TGGATGGCCTTGAAAGGAGCCGAACGCTCCGCACTGGGTCCAAAGAATGCTCCCTGACGTGTGGCTGACCGGTTCGCCCCGAACTCGTGCTCAAACACGCGCTCATAACCTAACTGAAAGCCCAGTTGGACAAATGTCTGACGCTGCAAAGCCAGCATTCCCGACGTGTCTGTAATCTCGTATTGAGAACGCCCGCTCCAGTCGTATGTGATGTTGGTCGAATTCTGAACGCGTTTATAGATGATAGATTTTTTCCGGTCGCGGTCGGTTTGATATCTGATATACGAGCCGAGGTAGTTCGAGTCATAGCGCTGTGAGAAGCCTACGTCGGCGCGGTAATCGCGCGTTCTACCGATGGCCAGAAAATTCATGTAGAGATTTCTGTCGGCGCGTTCGAGATAAGACCTGTAGCCGAAGCCATTGCCCGTTCGATACAGGCTCCGGTCAAGATCGGGATCGTAAAAATTGCGGCGCGAGGTTGTTCCGAGAACCTGAAACTCGGTCACGGTTTTCGGATTGATACGAAATCGCCCATCAAAACCTGCGGTATTATTATGACGTTCGATAAAGCTGTAAGAGGTGGCGAAGAGTCCCAGATTATGCTGGCTGCCGATGTCGCGTTTAATTCGCAGGATACCGATGTGAGCGTTCTTATCAACAAACCGCTCTATGCCGCAAAATCTGGTTGGGTCTGTCCTTTGTTCCAACTGGCACTCAAACAAACTTTGCCGCTCATCTTTAGAATAATTTCCGGGGGCATTGTCGGAAGCATAAAGTAGGCCGAAGGTGTTGCGCCCACGTCTGCCCGTTAACTTCACCGCTACGTCAGGATCAATAATCGCCCGTGTATTCACAACATCCAACCCGCTTCGGAAAATATCAATTCTTTCCAGAAAGAACGGACGTTTTTCGGCGAAGAAGATGGGGAACCGCTGGTTGGCGGTCGTCACCGGCGCATCGGCTTCCACTTGCGCGAAATCGGGATTGTATGCGAAATCGAGTGTGATCGCCGGGGTCAGACTGAACTTGGCCGTCGTTCCGAACTCGGCTTTAACAGCGTCGTTGACGTAACGGCCCGCCGGATCGCCGTCAAAAGTGAAACGGGTGCGGCGGCCTGTTTCGCTTAAGGTGAGACTCGGATTGATTTCAAGCTGGCGCGTCGTTTCAATTCCTTCCAAGCCCGTAATGTGTCCGGCTTGATTGAGCCAACCGGAGATGCTGCGGTTGGTCGGCATCCAGGAGTTATATTCGTTGTTCTTATATTTAACGCGCCGGTTGATGTGCAGTCCCCATTGCTTATCTTTGCCTGCTTCATAACGTAGAGACTTGAACGGAATAGCCACCTCGATGGTAAAGCCGTCTTCAGTTAACACGCCTTTCGAGTCCATCACTATGTCGAGGCTGTAATCCTCGCCGCGACCTTCAGTGAATGTTCCGTCAGCTTGTATTCCCAACGGACTGAAGAACAGAAGATAAGCCTGGCGCTGGTCGTTAAAGGTATCCAAATGAACCAGCACATAATCGTCGTTGAAAATGTTATCGCGCCGCGCAACAGTTGCCCGCACCGTATTCTTATCCTGCTTGATGCGAAAAGCCATGTAGAGATTTTTCGCATCGTACCCCATCATAAACTCGGTTGGATGTGTCGGCGCGACATTGTCACCGGGGTTGGTTTGCACGAAGTCGCCGAACACTGCTGCCGTTTGCCAGATCGCGTCGTTCAATTGCCCGTCAATCACCGGCGCGGCTTCGAAGCGTGGAATTCGCACCGGTGCCTCTCTGCGAACATAGGACGAACCCGGCGTCTCAAGGTTTGCCTTTGTGATTACCGTTGACTGGTCAGTCGAAAGCGATGGTTGCGGACTCACCAAAAGTTTTTCACCGCTGCCGCCCGTTGTGGCAGGAGTTGGAGCGGAAGTTTGCGCCCAGGTGTTCAGCGCACATAAAAGGAGAGCAAAGCAAAGCGCGGAGATGTTTTTCATAAAGCAAAAATCTCCAACTCTTTATTTCTGTCTTAGCTCAGTCTCATCAGACGTTTAAGTTTAATAATCCGATTTATAGACTGTAGACAGATTCCAACTGTAGAACCCCGCGGAGACGAAGTCAGTGACAAATATTTACGAAGTAGTGGAAATGGAAACCGGAATGCTGATGCACAACTGTTCCGGCTTTCGTTGGCGGCGAATTATTTAATTATGTCGTGGGAGCGAAGTTTGACGAGCTGATCCAAAGTCAGATTGGTAAACCCCTTCGCCTTGACGCGCCGAATGAAATCCTGATCAATCTCGTGGTTCTTTAACCGAACGGCCACTGCCACAGAGATTTCAGGATAGCCCTCCGCTTTCAAACCTTTGACGAATTCAGGAGTGATTGAATGGTTCTTGAGTCTGATTAATTCTTCAATCGAAAGATTATCAAATCCCGCTGAGCGCATCTGGTTGATAAAGCCCTGCGTGATTTCATGGTTTCGCAATCGGATGAGAGATTCAAGCGGTTGCTTGTCGAAACCCATGGCCTGCACTTCTTTGACGTATTGGGTGTCTATCTCGT
>JACCVS010000170.1 GCA_013698055.1 Acidobacteriota bacterium | reverse complement strand
CCATTCAAGCTGTAGGTCAAATCCGGCCAAAGCTCGCGTCGCGCGATGCGGGCGTCTTCAAGTGCGGCGCGCTTGAGCGATTCAAGCTGGCTCAATTCCGGCCTGGTTTTAAGCAACTCCTCCGTGTAGCCGTTAAAATCGCTCGCGGTCGGCAAATCATTCGTCAGCAGCGGGTGCGCGATGTGCGTTGCGAAATCCACGCCCGTCAGGACTCTGAGCAAATCCATCGCTGCCGCTTCGGCAGCACGCGCCTGCTCCAACTCATCACGTCGCAACAACGCAGCTGAGCGAGCGCGCAACACATCGCTCTCTCCGATTTCCTCTCCGCGCGCTTTCAAGTTTTCCGTGATCTTCACGAAGGCTTCGGCGAGCGCCAGCGTCTCGTCCGCCAGCCGCCGCTTCTGCCTCGCCAGCGCCAGCGCGTAGTAAGCATCAACGGTGCTGATGACGAGGGCGCGACGGGCGACCTGCGTTCCGGCACGCGCCGCGGCGAGTTGCGCGCGGCTGCGGCGCAAGGCGGCGCGCAGGCGACCCGCAAGGTCTACAGTCCCGCTGGCGTTGATGAAAGCGGAGGTCTCGTTAATAGCGCTCGATGCAACGAAGCTGAAGGTCAGCGGCTCATCAGGCAGGCGGTAACGCGAGCTTGTGTTGCCGATGTAGGTCAGCGGGATAGAGAACTGCGGAAGGAAAGCCGCGCGTGCCTGTCTGATATCTTCGCTGGCAATGCGCTCGTCAATTTGCGCCTGCCGGTAGAGAGACGCATTGCCGAGCGCAAGCTGAACGGCCTGTTCGAGCGTGATCGAGCGATGCAACGTCGCGGGGCTGCCGAACGGGTAATCGTAGAAAGGAGGATGCCCGTCCGTCTTGTGAATCTCCTGCGAGGCTGGCATGTTGCTCGACTGGGAAGACGCGGGCTGCGGCGTGCGGGGCGTGTGCATCTGCCCGTGCGGGTCTGCGGGCTGCGGCGTTTGTGTCGGTTGTTGCGCGCAGAGTTGAGTTGTTAGGGAGAATAAGCAGATGGGCAGAATAAGAGCGCGGGGGATTAAGATGGAAATCTTCACACAGAATTCTCCTGTCTGAGTTTAGCTTGCGAAATTGGCTTAAGATGGCTATCAGCCCGGTGTTATCTCTGACACGCGCCTTTGTTCTGATCGGTCTTATTCGGCGGCCCCTTTGGCCCCCAGTAATACTTCTGAATAAGCAGTTGGTACGCGCCCATGACAACGATGGTGGCGATGATGGCGACTATGATGAAGAGAAACATTGCTTACCTTTACGCACGGACGCGGTAGCATTGAGGGTTTAGGTCAACGAGTCTCATAACAACGCTCGCGCGCTTTTCAAGACATTCTCGACGTTGAATCCAAGTTCACGCATCGCCACGTCGCCGGGTGCGGATGCGCCGAAGCGATCAATCGAGACGCAATCACCCTGCGGGCCAACATAGCGATCCCAGCCGAGGCGCGCTCCCGCTTCGATTGACAGCCGAGAGGTGACGGCGGGCGGCAGAACTTCATTGCGGTAATCTTTCGGTTGCTCTTCAAACAACTCCCAGCACGGCATGGAGACGACGCGTGTCGGCGTGCCTTCTTTCTGCAATGCCTCGCGCGCTTCGAGGGCAAGGGAAACTTCAGAGCCGGTGGCGATGAGGATGAGCGCGGGCGTCGTGATCTTGTTCGTTTCTCCCGCATCTCCATTTGCGCTTTCGGCTTCGGCGAGAATGTATGCGCCGCGCCCTGCGCCTGCGGCTGAGTTGTAGCGCGTCTGGTCAATCACCGGAACTTTCTGTCGCGTGAGCACGAGCGCAGTCGGGGCTTTGCGCCGAGAGATGGCGATGCGCCAGGCTTCGCGCGTCTCATGGGGGTCGGCTGGACGAATCACGTAAAGATGCGGGATGGCGCGCAGGCCAGCGAGTTGTTCGATGGGCTGGTGCGTGGGGCCGTCTTCGCCAAGCCCGATGGAATCGTGCGTGAAGACATAGACAACTTGAACTTCCGACAGAGCGGCGAGGCGAATGGCGGGCTTCATGTAATCGGAGAAGCACATGAATGTGCCGCCGTAAGGAATCAAGCCGCCGTTGAGACTGATGCCCGTCATCGTCGCGCCCATCGCGTGCTCGCGCACGCCGAAGTGCAGGATGCGACCTTCGCAAGCTCCTGGCTGGTAGCTTCCGCCATCCTTGATGTCCGTGTTGTTCGAGGGGCCGAGGTCGGCAGACCCTCCGATCAGCATCGGCATGTGAGGCGCGAGCGCGTTGATGACTTCGCCCGATGCGGCACGCGTCGCCATCGGCTTCGCATTCTCAAACGACGGCAAGTGCTTCTCCCAGCCTTCGGGCAAATCACCGCTCATCGTCTTGCGCCACTCGCTTCCCAAATCCTCATGCTCCTGTTCATACCTTTCGGCAAGCGTGTTCCATTCTTGCTCCTGACGTGCGCCGTGTTCGATGGCTTCACGGAAATGCTTCGACGCTTCTTCGGGAACATAAAAATCTTTGTCGTCAGGCCAGCCCAACTGTCGCTTGGTTTCGCGCACGGCTTCTTCGCCGGGAGCGTCCGAATGAGCCTTGCGCGTTCCGGCGGTCGGCATCCCGAAGCCGATAGTCGTCTTGATCGAGATGAGCGACGGGCGCATCGTCTCGCTCTGCGCTTCACGAATGGCGCTCTCGATGGCTTCGAGGTCGTTGCCGTCTTCGACCGTCAGGGTGTGCCAGCCGTAGGCTTCAAAACGCTGAGGAACATTTTCGGTGAAGGCCAGATTGGTAAAGCCTTCGATGGTGACGTGATTGTCGTCGTAAAGGTAAATCAAATTACCGAGCTTCAAATGCCCTGCGAGCGAGGCGGCTTCGCTTGCTACGCCTTCCATCAGATCGCCATCGGAGACGATTGAGTAAACGTAGTGGTCAATCAGGGGAAACTCCGGCTTGTTGAATTTCGCGCCGAGGTGCGCTGCGCCCATCGCCATCCCGACGCCGTTTGCAAAACCCTGTCCGAGCGGGCCGGTCGTGATTTCCACGCCCGGAGCGAATCCGTATTCAGGATGGCCGGGCGTCTTCGATCCCCACTGGCGAAAGTTCTTCAATTCGTCGAGCG
>JACCVS010000144.1 GCA_013698055.1 Acidobacteriota bacterium | reverse complement strand
GATTATGAGCGTGCTCTTGATCGCCAGCAGCTTTGTAACAGCGATTCTCATCGAGCCTGACAAATTCAAAGAGGGAGGGGAAGCGAGCGGGCGCGCTCTCTCATATCTGGCGCACTCGTATCTGGGCGACTACTTCGGCACGGGTTATGACATCAGCACGATTCTCATCCTCTGGTTTGCGGGCGCGTCGGCGATGGCCGGACTGCTAAACATCGTCCCGCGTTATTTGCCGCGTTACGGGATGGCACCGGACTGGGCGAAGGCGACACGCCCGCTCGTCATCGTCTTCACGCTCATCGCCTTTGCTGTCACCATCATCTTCAAGGCAAATGTCGAGGCGCAGGGCGGCGCATACGCGACCGGCGTTTTGGTGCTGATGAGTTCGGCAGCGGTAGCTGTCACCATCTCTTCGTGGCGGAAAGGCGGCAAGTGGTGGGCGTACCTTTTAATCGCTCTCGTCTTCGGCTACACGACCATCCTTAACATCATCGAGCGGCCAGAGGGCATCAAGATCGCCTCTTTTTTCATCGGCGCGATTGTCCTCACGTCACTTGTCTCAAGAGTGTGGCGCTCCACCGAGTTACGGGTTGAACAGGTCGAGTTGGACGAAACCGCGCAGGCGATTATCGACGGGGCGAGCAAAGGCACGATTCGCATTATCGCCAATCGCTGCGATCGCGGCGATGTTGATGAGTATCGTGTGAAAGAGCAGGAGAAGCGCGAAGACAATCACATCCCGGCAAACGAGCCGATCATCTTCTTCGAGGTCAGTCTCGGCGATGCGTCAGAGTTTGCGGGCGTGCTTCGTGTGACGGGCGACCATGTTGACGGCTATAGTGTGCTGCGGGCAGAAAGCCCGGCGGTGCCAAATGCCATCGCTGCTTTTCTGTTACACCTGCGCGACCAGACGGGCAAGCTGCCGCATATCTACTTTGGTTGGAGCGAAGGCAATCCGCTCGCATACCTTCTCAAATACGTGGCCTTCGGCGAGGGCGATACTGCTCCAACTACCCATGAAGTGTTACGGCAGGCGGAGGAAGACCCGGAGCAGCGCCCCACCGTCCACGTCGGTGGGTGAGTCGAGGTTTATCACTCAAGCGCTTTATATTATTAGGCGGCGCTGTTCTGGCTTTGGCCTGCAAGGAAACAGGAGCGGCAATAGACGGGGCGGCCCTGCGATGGATAGAACGGCACGGTGGTTTGCTGGCCGCATTGCGCACATTGAACTGAAACCTCAATTCGCTGGCGAACGCCGGAGACTTGCGCGGCGGCAATCGCCGCGAGTCTCTCGTTCTTGGCCTGCTTGCATGGTTTGCATCGCTTCGGTTCGTTCTTAAGACCCTTGTCGTGAAAGAAGACCTGCTCGCCAGCCGTCCAGGTAAAATCATCTGTGCAATCTACACATTTAATCGGGCGGTCGTCGAATTCCGGCTCCGAATGACTCCACTTCCCGTTTGAATTATCTGTGACCTGATTTTGTGACATGATGTTAAAGCCCCCATTGATGTGCGTCTGCCAATCGAGCGAACGGGGAAGGAGAGCGCCCGACGGGCACCAGCTTGTTAAAGCAGTCTGGTTAAGAAGCCGCGGAAATTGGTTAAGAACAAATAGTTATTACGCCCGCGCCCTCATGTGAGCGCAAACCCAATGCGCTTTCGTCGTCGGGTTCCAGATAAAAGGTCGGCTATCCGATATCTCGGATGATTCGTTCAAGTTGAGCGAGGTGTTTTCATTCTCAAAAAGCAATTTGAGAGATTCGAGCCCGCTCATGCAGGTTTCTGCCACGCTCATGCTTTTTATCAGGAGGTATCTTTGCCGTCGGGAATTGCAAACAATACCTGCGATGAATGCAAGGTATAACTATCACAAAATTGTGTCAAGGGCTGGGCGTCAACGCGCTCAGGTGACGACGTCGCATTCGGGGCGTCTGTTCCGGCTATATCTTGACTTCATCATCGTGCCGTGCCAGCATCCCACACGTTTCTTCCACTTAAAATTCAAACCGCGACAAAAAGTTGCCAGCTAAATGAATATTCTTATTATAGGTTCCGGCGGACGTGAGCACGCGCTCGCATGGGCGCTTCAGAAAAGCGCACGCCGCGCCTTCAAGCTCTTTTGTGCGCCCGGCAATGCGGGAATCGCACAACTCTCCGAATGCGTAGACATCAATGCCACTGACGTTTCATCACTGGCTCAATTCGCGGAAGAGAGGAAGATCGATCTGACCATCGTCGGCAGTGAAGCGCCGCTTGCTGCGGGGGTTGTTGACGAGTTTGAGCGGCGAGGATTGTCCATCGCGGGGGCGAGCCGTGCTGCTGCGCGTCTTGAGTCAAGCAAGGCTTTCGCAAAAGATTTCATGGCTAGACATCGCGTGCCGACCGCGCGTTACAGAATCGCAGAATCTGTCTCAGGCGCACAACGAATTCTCGAAAGCGGAGAATTCGGCGGCGAAGATGCTTCGATTGTGATCAAGGCCGATGGCCTCGCCGCAGGTAAAGGTGTCATCGTCGCGCGCTCACGCTCCGAAGCCTCCAGCGCAGTCAATGTTTTGATGGGAGGTCATCTGGTCGAGGCTGCGGCTGCAAAGCGCATCGTGATTGAAGAAGGTTTAGAGGGGCACGAAGCCTCGCTGCTACTTTTTTCGGATGGGCGCGATTATGCCTTGATGCCCGCCGCGCGCGACCACAAGCGCGTCGGCGAGAACGATACGGGGCCGAATACCGGCGGGATGGGAGCTATCACAGATTTTTCAGTGCTTGATGATGAGACGCTTCGTCGTGTGGTGCGCGAAGCAGTCGAGCCGACGCTTGAAGGAGCGCAGGCCGAAGGGTTCCCCTTTCGCGGCATTCTCTTCATCGGGTTGATGCTGACGGCGGATGGCCCGCGCGTGCTTGAATACAATGTTCGCTTTGGCGACCCCGAAGCTCAGGCTATTCTCGTTCGATTGCAAACCGATTTGATTGATGTGTTCGAGGCCGTTGCTCATGGTGGGTTGGGCACAGTGCCTGTTCGATGGTCAGATGAGTCTTCGGCCTGCGTGGTACTGGCCTCGCGCGGTTATCCTTCGAGACCCGAAATCGGGGCGCGCATCGAAGGCCTTGAGCGTGCCGAGCAGCATGAGGGTGTCAAAATTTTCCACGCCGGAACATCACGTTCCGACACTGGAGACTGGCTCACATCCGGCGGGCGTGTACTTGGTGTGACCGCAGCAGCACAAAGTTTAGAAAGCGCGCTTCTGCGCTGCTATTCTGCGGTAAACGATATTCACTGGGATGGAATGCACTTCCGGCGCGATATAGGGAAATTCAGTGGTCAGTAGTCAGTAGTCAATAGTCAGTGGTCAGTAGTTGAGTGTTGGTGCCCTTGATCTCTAACAGTTAAAAGCCACGATTTCGCATGGAGAGGCTTTAACTGACCACTGACCACTGCTCCCCGTTCTTCTAGCGGCGCGCGCGTGACTCCTGCTATACTCCGAGCAGCGGCTTGAGGAAATGCAACTGTGTCAGGCGAATCATCGTACTAACGTGGGCGTCAATTTGATGACGACCGGGGATACACGTTTGAAGTTTGAAAAACACGCTCAACTTGAGAGCTGGAGGTGTTGAGGAAAGATGGGACTCTGGATGAGGTTTAAGCGCTCACTGCGCGCGATGTTCGGCGGAATCGTCGAGAAGACGGAAGACCCCGAACGTATCCTTCAGCAAACAATTCGCGACATGCGCGACCGCGTACCGGAGCTGAACAACTCCGTCGCGCAGGTGATGGCGACCGAAAAACTTCTCGCCAAGAATCGAGAACGGCTTGAATCACAGGTCGTCGAGCTTGACTCGAAAATCAAAGCCTCCGTCAAGATGGGGCGCGACGACATCGCTACGGCTTACATCGGCCAGCTTCAGCAGGCGCAGGTTGATCTGACGAAAACCTCTCAGCAACTCGAACATGCTACGTCGGCATCGAAGCAGGCGGTCAAGGCGCGCGACAACTACGTGCTTCAGATGCAGAAACGCTCGGCTGAAGCGATGCAGCTTATTAACCAGTCGAAGCAGGCGAAGCTGCAAGAGCAGTTGGCGCAGACGATGGAGACGTTCAATCTCGGCGACGATGCTTCGACCTTCAACGAGATGCGCGAACGGATTGATCGTCGTGCCGCTTCCGCCGAAGCGAAGATGCAGCTTGGCGCAGCCAGCGTTGATTCACAGATGCAGGAGATCGAGCGCGAAGCGATGGACATGCAGTTGCAGGACAGGCTGCTCGACTACAAGCGCGAGATGGGCTTGCTGCCAAGCGGGACAGGCGCTTCGCAGCCCGGAGCTTTACCGGCTCAGGGCGAAACCGGCACCGGTATCAACAACGATGCATTGCTTCGGGAAGGTGCCGGAGGCAAAGAGTAAAAGGGTAGCACATGCTCGCAAAACTAAAATGTGCTCTCGCGTCATCATCGGCAGATATTACAGGCAGTAATCAATGGTCATGGCAGATTTATCGAAGATCAATCTTCAGTATTTGAAAGAAGCGCTCAAAGAGCCGGTTAATTTCTGGGGGATGGCCGGGTTTGCTGTCGCTGCTGCTTACACAGGCTCAATCATTCCTCTCGGTGCCGCACTCGGCGCAGAAGGGCTTTATTTAGTTACCGTGCCTGCAAGCGCACTCTATCGCCGCTTAGTTGATAAGCGTCGCAAAGATCAAATGCGTAAGCTGCGCGAGCGGCAGCGCGAAGATTTTATTAAAGGTTTCGACCCGCGCGAGCGTGAGGCCGTCGAGTACCTGCGCTGGATGAAGAACACCATCTACTCGAATTACCGGAAATTCACCGGCTCGAAAGAGATTCCTTCAAACATCCTGAGTCTGGATCAACGCTGGGAAGATTTCGTTGACTTGCTGGATATTTATCGTCGCCGCAAGAGCCATTTGCGCTCGATCAACCGGCAGGCAGTCCAGAATCAATTGACGCAGGCCGAGCGCTCCGTTGAGAGTTCACAAGACGAGCGATCCAAGCGCGTTCAGCAGGCCAACGTCGAAATCCTGAAACGCCGCATCGCCGCTTTCAATGATCTGGAACGTTCCGTCAAACTGGTCGAAGGACAGTTGCAATCCATCGAAAACTTCTTCGGCCTCGTCAACGATCAGGTCGTCACGCTCCCAACGCCCGAAAGAGTCTCCGCGCTCGACTTCGAGCAGCTTAGCGACTCAATCGAGATGACAAAGCAAATGCTCGAAGAGACTTCTGTCACTTTTGGCGCGCTCGACAGCCACAATCGTGATCTGGAAAACTACGATCTGCTCCTGTCCAACACGCCATCAACAAAATAAAGTTATAAGCAACGGATGATGAGAGAGAACAATTGTTTTCTCTCATCATCTGCTATTTATAACTTCAGATTCGATAAAGCGATACTCCGCTGTTCGACCTTACTGTCCCAACAAAACTGTCAGCTTCAACTCTCTTATATCAGTTAGTTAAAGTTTCAGCTTTCCGTCCAGATAGTCCCGCACCATCTTCATGTCTTCCCATGTTTCTCGCTTTTTCGAGGGATCGCGCAGGAGATAAGCCGGATGGAATGTGGGCATCACTTTGATACCTTTGTAGTCCTGAAATTTCCCTCTAAGTCTGGTGATACCTTCCTTAGTGTCGAGGAGATTTTTCATCGCAGTGTTGCCGAGCACGACAATCACTTCGGGTTGAGCGATGGCGATTTCGCGCAACAGAAAAGGCTTGCAGGTCTTCGCTTCCTGGATGGTCGGCGTGCGGTTCTCCGGCGGGCGGCAGCGATTGACGTTGCCAATCAAAATGTCTTCGCGCTTCATGCCGATTGCTTCGATGATCTTGTTGAGAAGCTCTCCCGCGCGCCCGACGAAGGGACGCGCCTGCATGTCTTCATTCGCTCCCGGTGCTTCGCCGACGAACATCAAACGCGCATTGCGGTTGCCCTCCGTATTGACGATGTGCGTGCGTCCGGCGTGCAGCGGGCAGCGCACGCATTCGCCGATGTCATTCCAGATGTCCTCGAAAGTTTCGTCCGTGCGCGGCAAGCTCGCTTCGTCTTTCGGAGTGATCTCGCCGAACAAGGTGTTCATCGGCGGCGGAGTCTCAAGCTCTCTCGGGTTGTTTGGTGTCGTTGGTTTAGCCATTTCCTTTTGCTCTGGTGAAGATGAGACGCGCATCTGTGATGGAGCGAGGGAAGCGCTCTTTGTAGGCGAGTCTAAGATGGAAGATGCCTCGGCGTTACGTTGAAGCGCCGGATTTTGAGTTGCCGCTTTTGGTTCAGGTTTAATCTTCTCCGCACTAGAAATAACAGCCTGCGTTTCTGAATTGATTGAGTCGCTTTCAACGCCGCTGATGCCGAGTTCGCGCAAATATGAGACGTACTCGCTGGTGTCTTGAGCCAACGAACGCAAATCATCTCTGATGTCGGCTTTACTCTCCATTATGCTCATGGCGCAGGCGCGCGATCTCGTCAAGAATGCGATGAGCGGCGTCTAGTTTAGACATCAACGGCAATTCGATGGGAGTGTCGCTCAAGCGCGTGATAATGGTTACAACGTTCGTCTGTGTGTCAAAGCCCGCGCCCTCGCGCGTGATGTCGTTGGCGACGATGGCATCGAGGCGCTTGCGTTTGAGCTTGTCACGCGCGTGATTCAGCACATCGTCGGTTTCGGCTGCGAAGCCGACGACAAGCAAACCGTTCTGCCGGGCTTCCGAGACTTCGGCGAGAATGTCTGGGGTCGGCTCAAGGATCAGGGTCAAGCTCTCGGCGGATTTTTTCAGCTTGTTGGTTGCGCGGGTCATTGGACGATAATCAGAGACGGCGGCGGCGGCGATGAAGACGGTCGCGCCTGAAATCTCTTTCATTACAGCATCGCGCATCGCCTCTGCCGAGAGCGCTCTCAGTAACTCAACGTTCGCGGGCGGCTCGACGCTGGTTGCGCCTGCGACGATGGTGACTTTTGCTCCTCGGGCACGCGCGGCTTCGGCCAGTGCGAAGCCCATGCGACCGGAAGAGCGGTTCGAGAGGAAGCGCACAGGATCGAGTTCTTCCCGCGTTGCGCCAGCGGTTATCAAAACATGCTCGCCGGTCAAATCATGCTGTGCCTGGCTTTCCTTTGCGCGCAGAATTTCGAGGGCGGCAGCGACAATGCGCTCAGGCTCGCTCAAGCGTCCGGGGCCGATTGTGCCGCAGGCCATCTCTCCCGCGTCCGGCTCGACAATGTGGATGCCATCAGCGCGCAGTTGATTGAGGTTGCGCTGGGTCGCCGGATGATTCCACATCGTCGTGTTCATCGCGGGCGCGACGACGACAGGCGCGTTCGAGGCCAGGTATGTCGAAGTAAGAAAATCATCTGCGATACCATTCGCAAACTTGGCGATGATGTTGGCGGTTGCGGGCGCGATGAGAAGCAAGTCAACTGATTGAGAAAACGTGATGTGCGCGATTGGGTCTGGATTGTCGGGGGCATAATCGTCAACGATAACATGCGAGCCAGAGAGGGCGCGAAACGTGAGGGGCGTAATGAACTCGCAGGCGCGTTTTGTCATCGCCACGCGCACGACGCAGCCCGCACGTTGCAGCCCGCGCAGGATTTCGGCAGCCTTATAAGCGGCGATCCCGCCGGAGACGCCAAGCGCGATTCGCTTGCCCGCGAAACCCTGTCCTTGAAAGTCATCGTTCATGAGTATGCTTACCGCATTAGCATTTGCTTTTGTGACGGGGAAAATGTAACACCGCCGATGGCGGGGCGCAACGCGCTTTCAAGAAGGATTGTGATAAACTTCGAAAGGATTGTGATAAACTTCGATTGGTGACAAAACCCCTTCTGAAATATTTAGCTTTTGAGTTCTGGATTCCAGGAGCAATGAGAAGAAAAAGTTATTGCCGTGTCTGGTTGTTCATTCTGGCTTTCATTGCCGGAACGGGCGGGGCGATGGCGCAACAGCCGCAGGATGATTCCGAGTTCGGCCCCGTGGTGCGCGCTTATCTTGGTTATCTTAGGAATGAGCAAGAAGTCGTGGACGACCGCAACAGCCGTCACGAAATCAAAAGGGCGTACTACATACGCAACTCAAACCGCATCCGCGCGCTGCGCCAGATGGCGATTCGCATTGCGCGCGAAAGTCAAAACGACTACTTGCCGGAACTGGAAGCTGCCGCACTCGACGAACTGGGAAATCTCTTCGAGCATCCGCCAAAACCCGATAGCCTGGTTGTCGGAGAAGTTTACAATAACACCTTCAGGTTCCTAGGCGCCGTGCGCTCCGGCAACATCTTTTACGTTTTTACCAGGCTTGATCCATACGAGCAGTCGGAGTTGATGGAAAAAGAAAGAACGAAGCCTGCAATGGAGAATGCGCCCGATCATGAGCCAGCCTCCGACGAGGTAACGAGCCGACCACGAAGAGTCGGGACACCATAACATCGCTCAAACACAGGGAAATTTTCGCTTCGATGCGCCAGCCGACATTTTTTGAAAAGGGAATTGGACAGGATGCGATTGATCCGGAGCAGGTAGTGCTTTACGCGCTCGGTGATTTTCAAGCGCGCGGAAAAGTTCTCGCTCAAAGAGACCTGCCGCTTGATCGTCTGCGAGGCGCACTCAGACGCGCGTCGGAAGCTCACAGTATCGAAGAGTTGTCTGATGAAGATGCGGTTGTGGTACTGAAAGCCCTTGGGGCTGAGGTACGGCGTGTTCCGGCATTTGTCGCAAAACATCCGTTTCGCGTAATCGTGCCTGTTGAGCTTGCCGAACGCTCCAGACTTTCTTATGAAGAAATTCTTGCTGCTTTGAAGCAGAACTAAATGCCTGAACAATGAACTGCTATTGACTTCACTATAAGTTGACACAAAGGGTTGATGTTGCAATGAAACCTGATAAAAGCCGTCGCGGTTTTATTCGCGACGCACTCAAGGGATTGAGTGTTGCCGCGCTTGTGCCACAGCTTTATTCCATCGTCCCCGCGCATAGTCCTGCGTCTCGTTCCTTACTTTCCACGAAACTCGTTCAGCCGAAAATCGGATTTGCGATTCATGGAGGAGCGGGCACGATTCTCAAAAGCGAGATGAGTGCAGAGCGCGAGAGGGAATATCGGGCGAAGCTGACAGAGGCGCTGATGACCGGCTACAACATTTTGAAAAAAGGCGGGGCCGGGCTGGATGCAGTTGAAGCCACAATCAGGATGATGGAAGACTCTCCGCTCTTCAATGCGGGCAAGGGCGCTGTCTTTACTAACGCCGGAACCAACGAGCTTGATGCTTCCATCATGGACGGCAGCACGCTCAAGGCCGGAGCGGTCGCCTCGCTCAAGCACATTAAAAATCCGATTAGTCTTGCCCGCCTCGTGATGGAAAAGTCCAGGCATGTCATGATGGTCGGCGAGGGCGCAGAGACTTTTGCCAAACAGCAGGGGATCGAGTTAGTTCCTCAAAGCTATTTCTACACCGAATCACGCTGGAAAGCCTTGCAGCGCGAGAAGGCATTGGAGGAGAAAAATAACAAAGCCCCGAAGGAAAAAAAGCCGGAAAGGCAGCACGCTACTTTCATTGACCACGCTTACGGCACGGTGGGAGCCGTTGCCCTCGATCAGGCCGGGAATATAGCTGCCGGGACTTCTACCGGAGGAATGACGAATAAGAAGTGGGGCAGGGTCGGCGATTCTCCAATTATCGGCGCGGGAACATACGCTAATAATCTTACCTGCGGAGTCTCTGCCACCGGAGACGGCGAGTATTTCATTCGTCTAGCGGTAGCGCACGATCTATCAAATATGCTGGAATACAAGGGTTTATCATTAAAAGAGGCTGCCGACGCCGTTATCGAAAAAGTGGGCAAACTGGGCGGCGGAGGCGGTTTAATTGCCATTGATAAAGCGGGCAATATCGCTATGTCTTTCAACACAGCCGGGATGTACAGAGGCCGCATTGGGGCAAATGAACAACCGATTATTGAGATTTATAAGGATTAGGCGCATGGGATGCGAGAAGAGCGCAGATGAAATGCAGCAGACTGGTCAAATGGTGGCTGAGGCCAGGCGCGCTTAAAATAATCTGGAAAAAGACCTTCGAGTATGCTAAGTTAATGCCACCGTTACGTAAATGGTTGTTGACAGGGGGCTAGGATTCGTGTAAAAAGGCGGAGATATTGAAGCCCACTCGGGCTATCATGCCTGCTTTTTTAAGGAATGTTTCGCGCGGTCGGCTTTGAAATGTCGAGGTGAGTCTAGCGAGTAGGATGAAATTCCACCTCACGCGATCCTTTCAGGCTCGCGTCGCGCTCTAAAAACTTTTTTTTCACTTTACGGGAGGAAGAATTAATGATCAGCAGAACTTGGAGCCGCAAGTCCGTTGCGTTCTGCCTGGCAGTAGCCGTCTTGAGCGTGTACTCGATGGTAGTGCTGGCAACGCCTGGGCAGTTAGGCCAAACTGGGACATCGGGTGAATTGTCGGTCTCCGGTCAGGTCACCGTCAATGGCCAGAACGCAATTTCAGGTGCGACAGTCTTCACGGACAGCACCGTTACGACAGCTAAAGGTAGCAGCGCCGTTGTCAGCCTTGGCAAACTCGGTCGCGTCGAACTCTTACCGGGCACGACCATGAAGATCAGCTTCAACGAGTCGGGCATCACCACTATGCTTGAAACCGGGCGCACGCGCGTTTCGGTACCCGCAGGCATTTCGGCAGTTGTCAACACCAAAGACGGATCAGTTATCGCCGACAACACTCAGGCCGATGCTTTCATGGTTGACACCGAATGTGGCAACACAATCGTTGCCACTCAGGTCGGCAGCGTTGAGTTGCGTGCAGGTAGCGCGGTTAAGCAAATCGCTGCCGGTTCGCAGGACATGGCCGGTCAGGCTGCCCCTGGTACCCGTTGCACCCGTCTCAAGACGGAAGGCATGAGGGGTATCGGCGGCGGTGCCTTGGCGGCTCTGCTTCTGGCGGCTGGCGGTGCGATTGCAGCAGCAATCCTTGCCGGTCGCAGCGAGAACAACGATCTTAATTTCGGCGGCACAGTCACGGTTGTCAGCCCGACTAAGTAATCGAAGCGAACTCGTTAATCCAATTCCTTGCAGGCTCTACCTGCAAGGCCTGAAATAACTGCAACCTTGCGGGTCACGCATCAACTTAGATGGCGCGTGACCCGCAAGGTTTTGCATGTCAATAAGGGTGAATAGTAAATAGTTAATGGTAAATGGCAGGCCGAAGTTTCATGCCATATGTTTTCCATTTACTATTCACCATTCACCGTTTACTGAAAGATTAGAATGCACGTTGCAGTAATTGGCTCAGGCTACGTCGGCCTTGTCACTGGTGCTTGCTTTGCGGAATTCGGCGTTGATGTGGCTTGCGTTGATGTTGACAAGGACAAAATTGCGCGACTCTCCGATGGATTTATCCCCATCTATGAGCCTGGCCTTGAGCAACTCGTCGCCAAGAATGTTCAAGCCGGTCGCCTGCAATTCACGACCGACCTGAAAGCGGCAGTTGAGCGTTCGCTCGTTATTTTCCTTGCGGTCGGAACACCGCCCAAAGAAGATGGCTCGGCTGACTTGAGTTATATTGAGGCGGCGGCTCGCTCCATTGCCGAGTGTATGAACGATTACAAGGTGATCGTTACCAAATCAACTGTTCCCGTCGGCACAGGAGAGCGCCTGCGAAGGCTCATCCGCGAACACCAGAAGGGGCGAAACAATTTCGGGATCGTCTCGAACCCTGAATTCTTACGTGAAGGCGCAGCTATTGATGATTTCATGCGTCCCGACCGAGTCGTCATCGGTAGCTCTGATGAAGAAGCGATTGCGATCATGAAGGACCTCTATCGCCCGCTCTACCTGATAGAAACGCCTTTCGTGATCACTTCACTCGAAGCCGCCGAATTGACCAAGTATGCTGCCAACGCTTTTCTCGCCACCAAGATTTCTTTCATCAACGAAATTGCCAATCTTTGCGATTTGATCGGCTGCGACGTGCATGACGTGGCGCGGGCGATGGGAATGGATGGTCGTATCGGGCGAAAGTTTCTGCATCCGGGGCCAGGCTTTGGCGGCTCATGTTTCCCAAAAGATACGCGCGCTCTTTCTTCCATTGCCCGCGACTTTGGCGGCCAATCGTTGCTCGTTGACGCCGTTATCGAAATTAATGAGCGGCAGCGCGCTGCCATGATCCCGAAGATTGAAAAGCTGGTAGGCGGTGCCCTGAAGGGCAAAACAATTGCCATGCTCGGACTTTCCTTCAAACCTGAAACCGACGACATGCGCGAAGCCCCATCCGTGGATATCATGCGAGGACTTGTCGAGCGCGGTGCGATTGTCAGAGCTTACGATCCTGTGGCAATTGAGGAGTCGCGAAAAATTCTCCCCGACATTTCTTATGCGGAAGATGAGTATGCAACGGTCGAAGGAGCGGACGTGCTTGTCTTCATGACCGAGTGGAATCAGTTCCGCGCCCTTGACATGAAACGCATTCGCGGCCTGATGCGAACGCCAAGGATCGCAGACCTGCGCAACATCTACGAACCCGGCGTCCTGCGCGAACTCGGCTTCGATTACGTCGGAGTAGGAAGGTGAGAATGCAGTGACGAGTGACAAGTTAAATGCTTGTTCTTGCTCGTCACTCGTCACTTGTCACTCGTCACTGTTCTTATGTCTCTTTCAGGAATCATACTGATTACGGGCGGCGCGGGTTTTATCGGGTCGCACATCGCGCAAGGTATGGCGGCGAGTGGGGCGCGCGTGCGTGTGATTGATGATCTTTCAACGGGATACCGGGAGAACCTCGAAGAGATTAAAGGTGAGATTGATTTTCTTCATGCGAGTCTGGCTGATGAAGAAGCCTTGCGTCGTGCTCTCGAAGATGTTGAGCTTGTCTTTCACGAAGCCGCGATTCCTTCTGTTCCGCGCTCCGTGAAGAATCCGGTTGAGACTCATGTGGCGTGTGTGGATGCGACATTTTCTTTGCTCAACGCCGCGCGTCTAAATGGAGTGCGACGAATCGTCTATGCAGCTTCGAGTTCGGCTTACGGCGATCAGCCCACGCTGCCAAAGCATGAAGAGATGCGCCCCGATCCTCTGTCTCCTTACGCCGTCGCCAAGCTCGTCGGCGAATACTACTGCCAGGTCTTCACACGTGCTTACAATCTTGAGACCGTCTGCCTGCGTTATTTCAACGTCTTCGGCCCGCGCCAAGACCCAAGCTCGGAATATTCGGGCGTCATCTCACGCTTCATCGGCGCGCTCCATAGCGGCGAGCAACCCGTCATCTACGGCGACGGCGAGCAGTCTCGCGACTTCACCTATATCGCCGATGTGGTCGCCGCCAACATGCGCGCGGCTGAAACGGCAACTGGAGTGGGGCAGGTTATCAACTTCGCGCGTGGGGAAAGAATCACCCTCAATCAACTTTTGGAAATTCTAAAGAAAATTACCGGGCACACGGATGTTGAGGCTGATTACAGAGAGCCGCGCGCGGGTGATGTGCGCCACAGCCTAGCGGACATTACCCGCGCGCGCGAAATGCTGGGCTACGAAGCGCAGACAAGTCTTGAAGATGGATTGCGCCAGACAATTGACTGGTGGAAGCAGAGCCGTTTCGCTGCCTGAGCCGCCGCTTATCCCTCAACCATTCTCCGTAAACTTTCCGTGTAAGGCTGCCGCGCCACACCTTTGTCCGTGATGATGGCGGCGATCAATTCATTGGGCGTGACATCGAAGGCAAAGTTTTGAACCTCTATGCCGTCGGGCGCGAGTTGATAATCACGCATGTGCGTGACTTCGCGTGGGTCGCGCTCCTCGATGGGAATCTCTTCGCCTGTCGAGAGCGTGAGGTCGAGTGTGGAGATAGGCGCGGCAACGTAGAAAGGGATGTCGTGCTGCTTGGCGAGAACGGCAACCATGTAGGTCCCGATCTTGTTCGCCGTGTCGCCGTTGGCGGCGATGCGATCTGCGCCGACAACGACCGCGTCAACCTTGCCCTGCTTCATCACGTGCCCGGCCATGTTATCTGTAATCAAAGTGACGGGGATTTCGTCTTTCGCTAACTCCCATGCCGTGAGCCGCGAGCCTTGCAGGAAGGGGCGCGTTTCATCTGCGATGACGGCGATGCGCTTGCCCGCGTCGCGCGCGCCGCGAATCACGCCGAGCGCCGTGCCGTAATCGCCTGCGGTTGCAAGCGCACCGGCATTACAATGCGTCAAAACAGTCGAGCCATCTGGAATCAACTCACCTCCGAAGCGACCCAGGTTCCGATTAGCCTTAATGTCATCAGTAAAAATTGCCTGCGCTTCAGCGACGAGGCGTTCTTTAACTTCTTCGACGCTTGCGGTCTCTGCCTTAGCGCGCCGGAAGGCATCGCGCATCCGCTCGATAGCCCAGAAGAGATTGACGGCAGTCGGGCGAGTCTTGCCCATCACATCGCACATGTGATCAAAATCATATTCGAGATCGGCGACAGCAGTTCCGACGGATTGCTTCGCGCCGAGCGCCAACCCCATCGCGGCGGAGACTCCGATTGCCGGAGCGCCACGCACGACCATCTTTTTGATGGCGTCCGCGACTTCTTCATAAGAGCGAAGCATCAGGTACTTTTCTTCCATCGGCAGAATGCGCTGGTCAATCATCCGCACGCCTTCATCCGTCCATTCCACAGTCTTAATCATTTAGGTGGGTTAGCCCTCCGGTCAGGTTTCAAAGAAAGGAATCTTACTCGACGTATGGAACTGAAAGCAAAAGTGGGGAAGAGTTTGTTTAAGAGCAGGCTTGTTCTCAGTCAAGCCGAGTTAGATGGCTCCATGAATCGTGTGCTATAAATTGTCTCCGCTTGGCATCTTTCTGGAGGTGATGATGACTATACTAAAGAAATCAGCGTTGATGATCGTCCTGTTGTTAATAGCGCCTGTATTAACTTTTCAAGCTCAGGCGCAGCAGAGTAGTAGGGCAAAGAAAGACATCCAGATTACGTGGCTTGGTCATGCCGCGTTTGAGGTTGTGTCTTCGGGCGGGACGAGGATTCTGATAGACCCTTTTCTCAAGGAGAATCCGGCGACTCCGCCCGAGTTCAAAGATTTGTCACGCTACAAACCAAACTACATTCTGGTGACGCATTCTCACGGCGATCACATGGGCGACGCCATCGAGATTGCTAAAGCCAGCAAGGCTAAAATCGTCACCGTTAATTTTCCCGCTCTTTTTCAAAAAGAAGGTCTGCCAGAGGAGTTGGTTCAGACAATCAACGTCGGCGGCACAGTCTCTCTCGGCGATGTCAAAGTCCACGCCGTGCCCGCGATGCATGGCAGCGAGCCGAGCGGACGACCGCTCGGGTTCGTGGTCGAGTTTTCAGACGGACGCTCTGTTTACCATCAGGGCGATACCTGGATTTTCAATGACATGGCTTTGATTCAGGAGTTCTATCACCCGAACATTATCCTGATGAACACGGGAGGCAAGGCTTACGGGCAAAGCCCGCAGGTCGCTCTGCTGGCAATCAACAGATTTTTCAAGCCGCAGATTATCATCCCGATGCACTATGCTTCTTTGCCTCCCATGTCTACCGAAGCGGAAGTGCGCGCGGCGATTGAAAAGGATAAGCGTGTGCAGTTTATGAAGCCGGGGCAAACAAAAAATTTCTGAACAGTTGGGTTCAGACGAGAGTCATCATCCGAATAAGACCGAGAAATTCTGCCCTAAAGTATGAACATTGAGCCTTTAATCATCGTATCATTCAGGAAAGCATGACAGGAGTATCTTATGTACTGCCCTAAGTGTGGTGCTAATCAAAGCGATGAGTTGAGATTCTGCAATTTGTGTGGAGCGAATTTATATGCCGTGCGCCAGGTGGTTGATACGCGCGAGACGGACGAGAAGTCAGAGAAGTACGATTGGAGCAAGACATGGGTGGCCGAGATGCTCATCTCCGAAGATGAGCGTAAAAGACGCAAACAAGAGTTTGAGCGTCAGCAAGGCATTACGCCGGATGTGAAGCGCGCCAACGAAGTCAAAGGCGGCATCATCACGAGTTGCGTCGGCATCGGATTGATGATCTTTCTTTATGTCTTCATGCAGGGCTTGATTAAAAGCGGAGTGATTCCGGCACACGTAGCTGTAATTCTCAGTCATGTCTGGATTGCGGGAGTACTCCCTTTTTTCGTCGGAATAGGCTTGACGATCAATGGACTGTTTGTTGGCAAAAGGCTCGACAAAGGTGCAGGGCGCGAACTACCGGCGAGGCCGGACAGCTTGGAAAGCGACATAAAGCATCTTTCTCTGCGCCCGGCAGACACAACCGAATTCATCACTCCCAACTTTAGCGTCACTGAAGACACTACGAAGCACCTGAGAAGTACCGGCCAAAAGCATTAAGCTCCAAGCAGAACTGAATGCTTATCGCTCCAATCCGTCAGCCTCTGCGGCCTGCCTTTTGACTTTTTCTACACAGGCGTGATAACGTCCGCCCCGTATGTTGGATGGGAAAGTAATAATTTCCCTTGTTCTTTTCAGAAAGAAACGTCCGGGTGCCCCGTGCTAAAAGAGCGGGGAGAATAGGGAAGCGGGTGTGAATCCCGCGCGGTCGCGCCACTGTGAAGAAGGCGAAAGGCAAAAGCGAAGAAATAGATTTAGTTCTAGCTTTTACCTTTTAACTTTCTAAGTCAGGAGACCTGCCTGTTGACGTTACTTTGCAGCCTATCGAGCGCCTCGCGTCAGGGTGTTCAGGCAGCACGCCGGGTTTCCGTTTCTCCTTTTCCCTATAAGTGAACGTCCCGTCGCCAGCCTGTTAGCCTTTCGTTGAGGCGCGCAGGAAAGCGACGGGATTTTTTGTCCAGACCAAGCATAATTCAATTCAAGCTGTTTCTCTCGCTGGCGTTAATCGTCTTCGCCTGCGCTCTCTCCTGTTCGTCAGGGCGTCAAAACGCCTCGCCTGCGGGTGCTACAAGTGGGCGAGAGGTGACGGACGAGGCTGGAAGGCGCGTGACTGTTTCCGCGCGACCGCAACGCATCATTACGCTTGCGCCGAACCTGACAGAGATCGTTTACGCCATCGGCGCGGGCGACCGTCTGGTCGGCAACACGACGTTCTGCGATTACCCGGCTGAAGCGAAGCAAGTCGCAAAAGTCGGCGACACGCTTCAACCGAACATTGAGCGCATCATCGCGCTCAAGCCCGAAATCATCCTCATCTCCACAGCCTCGCAACTTGAGACTTTCACCAAACAACTGGAAGAGCGCGGCATCGGCGTTTTCATCACAGACCCGCACGATCTCGAAGGAGTCTTTCGCACTATCAAAACCCTGGGCGATTTGTTAGGCCAGCAGGAGCAGGCCGAAAAGCTCGTCGGCGATTTAAGCGCACGCGCGGCGGCGATTGAAGAGGCTGTCAAGGCACGCCCGCCTGTGACGGTCTTTTATCAAGTCTCGCCCTCTCCGCTCTGGACGGCGGGGAAGAAGTCCTGGATAACGGATTTGATTAGGCGTGCCGGCGGAAAATCCGTGACCGCTGAAGTCGAAGGCGAGTGGATGCGGTACAGCGACGAAGCGGCGCTGGCCTCTCATCCTGAAGCCATCATCATGGCGACGGGCATGGGCGACAAGATGGAAGTTGCAGCGGCTTTGCAGAAATCTCCGGCGGTCATTAACAAGCGAGTTTACGGAATCAACGGCGACTACCTTTCGCGTCCCGGCCCCAGACTCGTCGAAGGCTTGGAGCAGTTAGCGCGCGTCCTTCATCCCGAGGCCTTCAAGCAATAGCCGTAAATTGATGATGGCGATAGCAACACAGCAAACTCCAGCACGCGGCGCGCGTTCGACTCTTCGCCGCACCGTGCTCATCTGCCTTGCGCTGCTGGCTACGCTTTTCCTCGTCATTGTTGCTGCGTCAGTTACCGGTGCAGAGCGTTTGCCAATCGCCTCGTCGTTCTGCGCGTTGTTTACGGGAGGTAGTTCCACCTGTGGCTTAACGGAAGAGCAAAGCGCGATTCTGTTCGGCATACGACTGCCGCGTATCCTGCTCGCGGCGAGCGTCGGCGCGTCTCTGGCGACTGCCGGTGCGGGCTATCAAGCGTTGCTTAGAAATCCGCTCGCCGAGCCTTACTTGCTTGGCATCTCTAACGGAGCGGCGGTCGGCACGATGGTCGCCCTCGTCTTTTTTGGAACCAATCAGTCCAGTGAGTGGATGCGACCCGTGATGGCTTTCGCAGGCGCGCTGGCTTCAACTTTCGTCGTTTATCGTCTGGCGCGCGGACGCACAGGCACCTCTCCCGAAAAACTGATTCTCGCGGGCGTAATCGTCACGACGTTTCTTTCGTCAGCCATCGTCTTCATCACGGCCATGATGGACGCGACGCGCATCCGCTCTTTCACCTTCTGGCTGCTCGGTGATCTTTCGGGAGCGAGTTCAAGCCTGTTGATGGTAGCAATCATCGCGGCAATCGTCGGCGCAACAGTGATTGCGCTTCACGCACGCTCATTGAATCTGCTGATGCTTGGCGAGCGTGATGCTTTTGACCTCGGCGTCGAAGTCGAACGCGTGCGACTCGTCGTCTTTCTGGCGGCAAGTCTGCTGGTCGGAGCCTCGGTCGCTTCGTCAGGCTCGGTCGGGTATGTCGGACTCGTCGTGCCGCATCTCGTTCGACTCTCAATTGGAAGCGACAACCGGACGACGATTCCGGCGGCTGCTCTCACGGGCGCGCTGTTCGTCATCGTTGCGGACACGATTGCGCGCACCGTCATCGCGCCACGCGAATTGCCCGTCGGCGCAATCACCGCGCTCATCGGCGCGCCGCTTTTCGTTTACCTTTTGAGAAAAGGATGAAAGCAGTTGTCAGTGGCCAGTGGTCAGTGGTCAGTGAAGGCCGAGGAATTGAATGAAAGGACTGTAACTTGGAAGGGAAACTAGAAAATATTTCAGCCACTGACCACCGACCGTTGATTACTGACCGCACTCTTCTTGAAGCGCATGAAATCAGTGTGAGATACGGTGAGCGCGAGGCGGTCGCGCAAGTCTCTTTGCGCGCTGTGCCCGGCGAGATAACGGCGATCATCGGGCCGAATGGGGCGGGGAAGTCCACATTGATGCGAGCCTTGAACGGCGCGCTTCCCGTTTCGAGCGGAGAAGTAACGCTTGACGGAAAACCGTTGC
>JACCVS010000126.1 GCA_013698055.1 Acidobacteriota bacterium | reverse complement strand
GGCGTGTCCCGCTTGCATCGACGATGGGTAAACGCGCGCCAGCTCTTCATAGTCGGCACGAGCTTCCGTGCGGCGACCGAGTTGCTCAAGGGCGCGTGCGCGCAGGAGCAGCGCGTAATCGCCAAGCGCGGTACGGTCGCGGATGACGCTCGAATCAAGTATCGAAATCCCGCCCGCGAAATCCCCCTGCTTGATCTTGATTCTCGCACGCAGGAGACGAGCCAGCCCGGCGGCCTTCGTGTTGGGGAAATCATTTTCGATACGCGCGATGGCATCTTCCGCAGGCAGCACGCCACCTCGCGTCATGCCGCGCAGTTGTTCGAGCGCCTTCACTTCGCCCGGAACTTGGCGTTGTTGTTTAGTGCTGCAACTCGCGCTCATGAACGGCGCGATGGATGCTCCGATGACGACGACGAGGCCGATGATAATCAGTGTCAGGCGATGCTTGCGAAAGTTAATGGTCAAGGCGTTTGGTTTCCCCTTATCGAAATCAAGACAAGAATTTGTGGGAGCATTTGCCGAACAGCATTTGGATGCGATGAGCATCACACACCGTTTACCCGAAAACGACGACACGTAAAAATGAAAAGTGACGAATTGCGAGAAGAGTATCTTCCTGATCTCGTCACTCGTCACTTGTCACTTGTCACTGTTTTTACGCCGTCGCGCCCGGATAATCGCCGCCCAGCTTCGCCGGATCGCCTTCGGCAAGCGTGTTGACTATTTCCTGGTGAAAGTAGTCATAGCGCGCAGCTACGGGCGGCGCAACGCGCTTGTCGTACATCTGGCGCGAGCGGTCTATGTCTTCGCGCAGGCGCTCATAGAGGTCTCCTTCGAGGCGGCCATCCCTGACCTTCTGCTCGTTGTAGAGCTTGATCTCAGAGACGAGGAGGCGTGCGAAGCGGCGCGCGTCATTATGCAGCCTTCGCTCATCTTCGCTGACTTCCACGGGCAACTCTGCGGCGTCAGCACTGCGCCAGCTTCGCCCGCCGAGCGGAGCCGTAGCTTGTTGACCGGATTCGAGACTTGACGTTTGTGGCTGTTCAGCTTCGGTGACGTGGGTGTCAGTCGCAGTTGACGGTTGTGCATAAGCTTCACTCTGTATCTGCGGAGCCTCCATCACGAGCGTTTCCTCGCCGACATCATCATCGGCAGGCGTCGAAGCGTAAGACGGCTCTGCATAGTTCACGCTTTCAGACTCTTCTGCGACTGGCGCTTCCGCCACCATCGCCGGTGTTTCCTCCGCTTCGCTTTTCCATGCTTGTTCTTGCGAAGGAACATCTGGCTCAGGCTGTTCAGCGGCTTTCTCTTCCTCTTCGGCTTGCTGCGGTTGCGACGCTGTTTCTGTAAATGTCTGTTCGGTTGTTGATGGCTGTGGTTGAGCAACAGCAGCAGGGCGCGCACCGACCAGCAGTTCGACAGCCATGCCTCCGACGCGGACGAGCGTTTCGATGGCTTCGAGGTTGATAGCATCCGCATCGAGCGCAGCGGAATCGGCGTAGAGGACGGCGGCGGCTTTGCCCCGCACGATCAGCGGGATGGCGACCATGCGCTGCGGCGGATCGGAGCCAAGGCGGTTTAGCAGCAGGTAATCTTCGGCGTTTCCGCCCGGCGCGCCGCTCCAGGTGGTGCGCGAGCGGACAACATCGCTGAGCGGCGTATCAGCCGTGAGCGGCAGCATGATTTCGCGGATGGCATCGTCGCCGACAGTGCCTTCAAGCCCGCGAGCGCGCCAGCCAATCGCCTGATCATTTTTGACGACGAAAAAAGCGATGCGCGGCGCGAACGAAGCCGCGCGATTGACGAGCGTGCTCAGGATTTCCGACTGTGAATGCTGCCCGCAAAGGTCTTCGATTCCGGCTTTGAGGATAGCCATGTCGCTCGAAGCCTTTGTGCGCGTAGATTCTGCCGCTGCGTCCTCAAGCCCGCGTTCGTGCGCGGCTCGGATATGCTCGGAGATCGAAGCGACGACCGACGTATCGGTCTCGGATTCGCCGCGCGAGCGTTCCAAGATGCGCGTGAAGCCTTCGTTGACCTGGCTCTGAATTCGCGCGATCTCTTCCTGCAATCCGCTCAGGCGCGAGTTGAGGTATTCGTCCAGTTCGGCGCGCAAGCTCTTTTCCAATTGTCCTGTGACCACCGTTTATCGCCCTCCGTTTCGGGTGTGTCGCTCTTGTCCGGCCTGCCAGGCGAGACTTTGGAGCGACCGTTGTGATTTGAATTGATTCGCTAAGGATTTAAGAAGACGCCGAAACCGCCACGCACGTCCGACCTCGGATTATGGACGGGCATGAGGAGGGGTGTCAAGAAAGGCTTTCGCCAGCAACTCACAACTGGTTTGACACGCGCCGGGACGCAGAGTAAATTGCGGTTTCAGATGCCAATCAAAAATCTAAAATCGCCAATCAAAAAATCCTGATGCCTGCCGATATACTCATCGTTGACGACTACGCGGATAACCGGGAACTGATGCGCCTGATGCTGGAATCGGTCGGGCATCGTGTCCGCGAGGCCGAGAACGGGCGGACAGGATTAGAGAAGGCGCAGGCAGAGATGCCCGATCTCATCCTCGCCGATATCTCGATGCCGCAACTCGACGGTTGGGGACTGCTCAGCGAGCTGCGGGCAAACGAGCGCACGCGCCGCATTCCATGTATCGCTATCACGGCCTTCGTTGATAGAGAGCGGGCGCGCAACCTCGCGCAAGGCTTCGACGCATACCTCCCGAAACCTTTTCGCAGAACGGAACTAATCGAAACGGTTGAACGCCTCCTCGCCGAGTATCAAGAAAAGGCGGAAAGCGACGAATAAGCGAAGACGATTTGAGCGAGAAGAAGCATAAAGAGATTGAAGAAGTGCCAGACGATGAATTGAGCGCAGGCCGCATTCTCGTCGCGTTCGAGAAACTGTTCGGAGGCGGGCGCGGCGTGAGTCGCTTCTCGCGCTCGAATCTGCGCTACGTGAATCTATCGAATGGCGCGATACTCATCGAGCAGAATCCGAAGAAGCAGAGTGAATGGGCGAAGCTCGCCAGCCAGGGTCATCGCATCGCATGGGTGATGCGCGACGGAGAATATCTGGCCCGCATCGTAGATGGCGAAGTCGTGATGCTCGACTGAGAAAGGCAAAAGAAGAGAGTCAAAAGCCCAAAGTCTCATGTCCAAAGTCAACGCCGTATTCGTGACTTGAACATGAGACTTTGGGCTTTTGACTTACTTGCATCTTCCTTTCCCTTCTTATTGCTCTCTTGAATATTGCGCGATGATGCGTTCGCGTATCTGCGCCGGGGGCACGCCGCTCTTCTGTAGATCATAAGCGAGCAAGGCTTCGCTGACACAGACGGTGCATTGCGAGGCGTGTGTGTCCTGATAACAACTATGAAGGCTCTTGTGGCCGATGCTCTTGTCGCAGTGGCAGTAGCACGGAAGCTGCGCAATCGTCTCGGGGATTTCTTTCACCACTTTGTAGGCATCACGGGTCGGGCCGGAGAACTGCTCAGGTTGTAGAGTCGCGGGCAGATTCATCGCGCTCTTCGCGTCCTGAAATGCGGGCACACGCGCCTGCGCCTGTGTAACGGGCACGTTCGGATGCGTGGCCGTTTGTGAGCCGGATGGGCGCGTTTTGGTAACAGTCGGAGATTGATTTCCGCACGCTGCCGCAATACCCGCCACGATTGCCAGTAGTGTTGTCAGAATTACTTTTGTCTTCATCGAATGTCGTCCTCTTGCCGTTTATTATATCGAAAGTCCCCTCGTTTGACGAAGCGCAAGCCCGTCTATTGCGGATTGCCACGTCAGAACCGCCTGCCGCAAGCGGGCGGGTACTCAATGTTGTGA
>JACCVS010000115.1 GCA_013698055.1 Acidobacteriota bacterium | reverse complement strand
TGAGGTGGCCGGAAAGCTGATGATGAAAAATCGCTTGAGAGAAAACGCGAAAGACAAACGGGTAGCGACGCTCGCCCTTTGCGCGGCCATTTTCCTCTCGGCCTTCGTCTTCGCGCAGCAGCCTGCGGCGAAATCCAGCTCATCGCATCCTTCCGTATCCACGCGTCGTAGTTATCCGAAAGAGATTCGTGGCTACAAAGTCGAGCTGGCGAACGTGGAAATTAAGAAACAGGACGGGAAAGGGGAGGATGCCAAAGCCGAGAGGGATGCGGACAGTCTTATTCAATTAGGTGAGCCGAAAGTTACGAGTGTGACGCCGCTCGGCATCTCTCTCGAAGTGCCGGTCACAGTGGCCGCCATCAAGCAGGGAGGCCGCGTGGATTTTCTGACATTTGAGGAGATGACGGTCAACGGCACGACCGTCACCATCAACGAATACCATCACTCGTTTGACCTTCCGACCCGCGAGCCTGTCACTTTATCCGAGCCTGTTAGCATCTACATCAGCACGCCGCGCGCTTTGCTCGGCGCTCTCGGCGAATGGAGTCAGCCGAAAGACGTGTGGCCTGTGACAGGGCGTGTCTACGTCTTCGGGCGCTTCAAAAAGTTCCTCTTCAAATTCAAGCGCGTCGTGCCCGTCGAACTCAATCTCTCATTTCGGAATCCACTCAAGAGCAAAGATAAGGGATGAGCTTGTAGAGACAAGCCCTGCCCCTACAGTTTTCATTCCGCGTTCATACATTTCAAATGTTAGGGCGTCGCTGATGCCAGTCGGTTGCCTGTTGATATCTATCCGCAACGTCAATCAATAATTGTTCGCTCCACGCCGGGCCGATGAATTGAATTCCGGTGGGGAGATTGTTCTCGCCGAATCCATTGGGGATGGAAATAGCGGGCACGCCGACCAGATTGCTCGCTCCGATGGGTGAGGATGTGCTGATGCTCGGATAAGCTAGATTGAAAGTTTTATCGAGGGGGTAAGAGACAGTGGCGCGCGACGGCGCGACGAGTATTCCGTGCTTTGAAAACATCTCACTCCATGCGCGGCGCATGGGTGCGCGCAGGCGCATCGCGTGCAGATAATCCACAGCCGTGACGAGCGAAGCCGAGTAGCCACCGACGCGGCCCGTCGGAGACGCCAGTTCCTGCACGCGCCCTGATTCGATCAGATCACGAAACGCGCTCGCGCCCTCTGCGTCCACAATCGTTCCGACAGCCGGGCTGTAAGGAAAGTCCGGCAGCTTCACGTCCATCTCTACGGACGCGAATTTCTTCAACACGTCGAGCGAGCGCAGGAAATTCTCGCGCACTTCCGGCTGTGCTTTCTCGTAAGAATCTTTCATCACGGCGATGCGGAGTTTCTTTGTCTTCTCTCGGGTATTGCCGGGTTGTGCGCGAGATGAGCCGTCAACTGATGTTGGGTCGAGCGGGTCACGTCCGGCGATTGCCTGAAGCACGGCGGCGCAATCTTTCGCCGTGCGGCACATGGGCCCCAGCTTGTCTAGCGTCCAGCAAAGAGCCATCGCGCCGTGACGCGAGACCGCGCCGTAAGTCGGGCGCAGACCTGAGACGCCGCAGAATGCCGCCGGAGTGATGATTGAGCCGGAAGTCTCCGAGCCGATTGCGAACGCGACCAACCCGGCGGCCACAGCCGCGCCCGGTCCCGAGCTTGAGCCGCCGCTCCAGTAGTCTTCGTTCCACGGCGTCTTACACGCGCCTGTGAGCGAGGCGTGCGCTTCGTTGTAGCCCATCCCGCCAGCCAGTTCCACCATCGAGAGCTTCGCGACAAGAATCGCCCCGGCCTCTCGCAGCTTCTTAATAATCGTCGCGTCTTCAGCGAACTGTTGATCCTTGTAGGGCGCTGCGCCCCAAGTGGTCTTGGCATTGCGCGTCGCGAGCAAATCTTTCGCGCCGTAAGGAATGCCGTGAAGAATCCCGCGATAACGCCCGCGCTTGATTTCGCGCTCCGCAGCGCGCGCTTCGTCGAGCGCGGAGTCGCGCATCAGGCTCGCCACTGCGCCGAGCCGCTTACCCGTTGTTGCCAGCCGCTCAAGATAGCTTTCGGTCAACTCGACGGGCGAGATGCGACGGGCGCGGATTTGCGCGGCAAGCTCTGTTATGGAAGAGAAAAGAACGTCGTCAGGAAGCATGATTAATCTACTCCAAAGATGAAATCCGGCTCATCTCCGTTCTTCAATTTAATTGCTCGCAGGCGATCTGCCGTGCCATCTTTGCCGACGTAGCCATTGAGGTCTTTCTTGATTTGCTCAAGCTGTTCCGGCGTTAGTTTTTCACCAAAGCGCACGCGTGCCACCTCCGCGTAGGCTTCCGTGAGCGGGGAAGGCTGTTGCGGCGTCGGGACGGGCTGCGGATTTGGCGGCGCGGTTGCCTCTTTGGGTTTTGTGGGCGTCTGAGCTTTCACAAGAGACGCCGCGAGCGGAGCAGCCATCAGCGTGGTGGCAACTGATTTCGCAAACTGGCGGCGCGAAGTTTGCTTGGAGGCGTGCGTGTCAAATTTTGATTTCATGGTGATTCAAGGCGGGTGGCTTAGACTTTTCGCATTGCGAAAAGTCTAAGCCGCTTCGTTGTCATTAGATTTCAGACAGTGTGTACTTTCGTCCGGCATTGACCTTCTTCAGATAACCCATCAACGGCTCGAAATACCGGAGCATCGCTTTCGCACTCAAATCTTCGCCGGTCATCTCTTTGAGTACGGCGCGCCAGTCGCGCGAGCTGCCCGGAGTCATTATCTTCTTCAGAAAATCTCCGACGGCCTTGCTTCCATAATAGTTGGTGGCGTGCGGGTCTTGCTTCAGGATTTTACGAGCGATGTGATCGTGCATCTGGAAAAGCAGGACGTTGGCAATGGCGTAGTCGTAATACTGCGCCGCGTCGTCGTTGATGTGCGTCTTCGTGCAGGCGTCGCAGTATTCTTCGCCGCGCGTGCCTGGCGGAACGATGCCCTGATATTTCAGCGCCAGTTCCCACCAACGCTTGTTATATTGATCTTTCGGCAGATTGTTCTCGTAAAGATCGTACTCGAAGCGCGTCATCGTGCCCGTCGCAAATGGCAT
>JACCVS010000093.1 GCA_013698055.1 Acidobacteriota bacterium | reverse complement strand
CGCAGACTGGGCACCACTGCTCGGACTCGTCGCCGCCATCACAATTCTCGTCGGCAACTGGGGGGCAGTCACGCAGAATAACGCGAAGCGGCTGCTCGCTTATTCGTCAATCTCAAACGCAGGTTATTTGTTGCTCGGCCTAATCGCCATGAACGAGTATGGCTACATCGGCCTCGTCATCTACCTCTTCGTTTACACGCTGATGAATCTGGGCGCGTTCGGCATCATCATCAGCCTCAGACGACGCGGTATTATCGGCGATAATGTTGACGATTTGACGGGGCTTGGACAGAAAGCTCCAGGCATGGCGATTATGATGACCGTCTTCATGCTCAGTTTAGGCGGCTTACCCGTGACGGGGGGGTTCATTGGCAAGTATTTTCTCTTCGGCGGACTCATGCAGCGCGGGCAGGTGGAGGGCAAGGCCTGGTACTACTGGCTGGCCATCTGGGCGATTCTCAACACGGTTGTTTCTTTCTACTACTACGTGCGCTTCATCCGCGCCATGTACCTGAGCGACCGCGTGGCGGATGCGCAACCGCTTTCTCTCTCTCCCGCGCTGATGACAGCTCTGGTCATTTCGCTCATCGGAATCATTTTTATCGGCATCTACCCACAGCCGTTCATCAGCTTAGCGCAGCAACTCATGCCACACTGACCCCGTACGCTGCCGCAGGATGTCGTCCTGAGCGAATTCTATTGGCGGTAACTATTTGACAGAAATAACAGGAGGAAAAGCGAAAATGGAAACCCGACAGATTCATCTCTCACTTCTTATAGTCGTTCTTGCCTTAACGGCTCAACTTTCATTCATCTCTCCGTCCATCCAGGCTCAAAACACGAAAGCGCACATGACTATGAAGTCAAGGATGCTGCGAACCAACAGCGTGCCCGGAATCCAAGGCTACCAGTGCAACCGAAGGTGCAACAATATTTATGAAAGTTGTCTTCAGAGCGGCAAAAATCCCAAGGCGTGTCGCGTACAACTCAGAAACTGCCTGAGCCGCTGCCCACCACGATAGGGCATGTTTGTTTGAGGCGGTGAATTTTTCGTAGAATCATCGCCTCAAACATTTTATGTGGGTCTTCTACTTCTTCGCCGCGCTGCTGGTCATTCAGGCCGTCATCTCCCTTCAAGGTGGCGTGCGTTATCTTTCCTACTTTCGACACGAGGCGGCGAAAGATCATTCGGACTTTGCACCTTACGCTTCCGTCTTCGCACCCTGTCGCGGTTTAGATCAGGGATTGCGGAACAATCTCACCGCACTCTTTCAGCAGGACTACCCCGCTTACGAAATTATCTTCGTCACAGATAACGCAGATGACCCGGCGCTCAAGGTCGTGGAAGACTTGCGCCGGGAGTTTGGCAAGAAAGAGAGCGTCATAAGTCGTGTGGTAATTGCGGGCGAGGCGACGAATTGCGGGCAGAAGGTTCACAACCTGCGCGTCGCGGTGAAGGAGGCAAATCCGCAGAGCGAGGTTTTCGTCTTCGTTGATTCGGACGCCCGACCGCGTTCAGGCTGGCTGCGCTCTCTGGTTGCGCCGCTCGCGGATGAAGGGATGGGCGCATCTACAGGTTATCGCTGGTTCATTCCCATCAAAGGCGGCTTCGCTTCACGCCTTCGCGCCGTCTGGAACGCTTCCATCGCTTCTGCTCTTGGGCCTCGAAGCGACAAAAACTTTTGCTGGGGAGGCTCGACCGCTATTCGCCGCGCGACGTTTGAGCGCGCCGGGGTGATAGAGGAATGGCGCGGCGCAGTCTCCGACGATTTTGCGATGATGCGCGCTTTGCGCCGAGCGCAACTTCCGATTCAATTTGTCCCGAATTGCTTGACCGCGACACATGAAGATTGCAGCTTCCGGGAGCTGCTTGAATTCACCACCCGTCAATTGAAGATCACGCGCGTCTATGCTCCACACTTCTGGCAGGTAATCCTCTTCAGCAATCTTCTCTTCGTCCTGATCTTTTTCGGCGGCCTCGCTCTCGTCATCACGCGCGCCGCGCTCGGCCTATCCATCATTCTGCCGCTCGCCTTCATCCTCGTAATCTTCGCGCTCGGCAGCCTGAAAGCTCTTTTACGCTGGCGTGCCGTCTCACTTCCCCTCGCTCAATACAAAAAGGAGTTACGGCGTGATGCCTTCGCCCACCTGTTCCTGTGGCCGCTCGCTTCAATGCTCTATCTTTATAATGCGTTGGCCGCGCTCTTCTCACGACGCATCCGTTGGCGAGGCATCACCTACGAATTGAAATCGCCACAGGAAACTGTCAGAATGAAAAGCTGAATTCAGGAGTCAGAATCCAGAAGCCAGAATGATAAGGCTGCGACCCGCTTTTATAGATTTTCTTTTCTTCTGACTCCTGAATTCTGGATTCTGACTCCTGTTTTATGCCTTCAAAAGCCGTACAATTCGTTCAACTCCTGCGCTCGACCAAGCGTGAAAAGCGTCTCGGCACGCTGATTCTCTTCGTCACTTCGCGCTGCAACGCTTTCTGCAAGACCTGCTTTTACCACAAAGAATTGAATCAGCCCGGCGACATGACCTTCGATCAAATTGAGAAGGTTTCGCAAACGATGCCGCTCATCACAGACCTCTGGCTTTCGGGCGGCGAGCCAATGCTGCGCCGCGACCTGACGAAAATCATTGATACGTTCATCGAAAATAATAAAGTGAGCCGCGTCATCATTCCGACCAACGCGCTCGTCAAGGCGCGCACCCTTGAAGTCGTAGATCACGCGCTCAGCCTCCATCCCGCTCTCCATCTCTATCTGAACATTGCGCTCGACGGATACGGTAAAACGCATGACCGGATCAGGGGCGTTCCCGGCAACTGGGAAAAGACCCTGGACTGCATCCGCTCGCTTTATCCTCTGAAAGAGAAGTACACGAATCGTTTTCGTTTGAACGTCAACACCGTCGTCTGTGCTGATAATTACACCGAGATTGAAAAGCTCTCCGAGTATCTCTGGGAGAACTTCAAGCTCGACGGCCAATACTTCAACATCATTCGCGGCGAAACGCTTGTCGGCGATGAAATCAAGCATGTCCCGCTCGAAGTTCTGCCGGAGATGTACAAGCGCGTCTCGGCTCTGACGAAGCGCTACAGCGACCGGATGTTCGCGGACGATGATGCGAGCAGGCGTTTTATCAAATCGGCGGCTTACGTCGGCACGATCACCACGCACTACCGCACGCAGCGCGCGAACTTCGAGCAGCCAACTGCGTGGCCTTTTCCCTGCACGGCTGGTGAGACGACCGCCGTGATTGACTACAACGGCGATGTGCGCGCCTGCGAGTTGCGCGAAAAGTTTGCCACGCTCACTGATTATGATTACGATTTCGGTAAGCTCTGGGCGGCGCAGGAGAGACAGACGGAACTCGCCGCGATTGATGGCGGGCAAGCCTGTTGGTGTACGCACGTCTGCTTCATCCACGACTCCATGCGCCACTCGCGTCGCGCCCTGCTGTACGAAGCGCCGAAGAATTACCTGATGCGAGGGAGATGGTAAAGCAGGATTCAGGAGCCAGAATCCAGAATCCAGAATGAAAAGGCTGCAACCCGCTTTTGTTTTATTCTGACTCCTGACTCCTGAATTCTGGATTCTGCTTTTATGGCCGACCGTGATGAAGAGAATGTGACGGCCAAGAGCGGCCTTGTTTATGCCGCTGTCATCTCGTTTGTTCTGTCAACGGTAGTGTTGATGGGTCTGGGTTGGGGTCTTGATCGCTGGCTCGGGACAGCCCCCTGGCTGGTTGTGACAGGCATCGTGCTCGGCGCTGGCGTTGGTTTCTACCAGTTCATCCGCTTGCTTTCGAGAATTTCCTGAGCAATACGAGTCTTGCGCGCAAACTCGACACCACGCGCGTGCGTGTGTAAAATCGTCTGCTTCGAGCATGAGTGAAATCGCCAATAATGTGGGCAGTAGTGCGTTCAAGGAAGCCGATCCGGCAGCAATGGAGCGGCGTCTTTTTCGCACGATGTGCTGGGCGGTGGCGCTCGCTGTCGTAGTCAGTGCGCCGCTTGCACCCTGGCGCGTCACAACCGGATTGTTGCTTGGCGGTATTCTTTCGCTGTTCAATCATCATTGGCTGCGAACTTCGCTCGCGGCAGTCTTCGGCACAGCCGAGAGCGGAAAGCGCGTGAAGATCAATGCGGCGCGCTACGTACTTCGCTATTTCGTTATCGCTTCGATTGTGGCTGTCGCGTACACGCTCAATCTGGTACAAATCGTCGCCACGCTCATTGGCCTCTGCTCATTCGTCGTCGCAGCGTTCAGTGAAGCTTTTATGCAGATTTATTTCGCAATCGTTAATCGAGAGGAAACATAAATGTTTTTCTGGTTACTGGATAAACCTGAAGCAGCCGGTGCGGTCGTCGAGCATGGCGAGAAGGTAGCGGAGCAGGCCGAAAAGGTGACGCATCACACGCCCTGGATCGTCGAGAGGGTCAATGATCTCATCGGCGCTCCCATTCATCAGCTTCAGTTAAAATACACCAAGCCAGTCTGGGAAAAGATTCTGGGTAGTGACCCGGAGAAGGTCATTGGCGCGTACACGCCGCAAACCGCCGTTCCCTGGTACACGGTGATGTTCATCATCGCGTGTCTGCTCAGCATCGTCATCATCTGGCTCCTGAAAAGAAAGCTGTCGGAAGATGAGCCAACGGGCGGTCAGCAAACGCTGGAAGTCGGCGTGCTCGCGGTGCGGAATCTTCTGGTGGATGTCGTCGGCCCGCATGGTATTCAATATTTTCCGGTCGTGGCGACGTTCGGCGTAATTATTCTGGTTTCGAACCTGATGGGCTTCATTCCGGGCATGATGTCGCCGACGGCTTCGACGAGCGTCACATTCGCTCTCGGCATCTCGTCCTTCGTTTATTACAACTACATCGGCATCAAGGAAAATGGATTGTTCGGCCACCTCAGACACTTCATGGGGCCGGTGCTGGCGATTGCCCCGCTGCTCTTTGTCATTGAGCTAATCAGTAATCTGATCCGCCCGATGTCGCTCGGCATCCGTCTGTTTGGCAACCTCTTTGCGGACGAGAAGGTAACGGAGAACATCGCCGGACTTGCTGCGCCCTACACTTACTGGATTGTTCCCGTGTTCCTGATGCCGCTCGGCCTGTTCGTCGCATTCATCCAGACCTTTATCTTTGTCTTTCTTTCGATGGTTTACATCAGCGAGGTCTCGCATCCACCGCATGATGAACACGCCGAGCACGGGCACGAACATGCACCGGAAGAGATCGTCGCGCCTGTTTTGACATAAGAGCAGTGACAAGTGACAAGTGACAGGTGACAAGCGAAAGGCTTTTAACTCGTCACTTGTCACTGTTTTAACGCGTTTTGAGCGGTGCGGGCACGCGCGCCCACATACGTTAAAGCGCCCGGCAATGAATCTTTCAGAGAGACATAAGGAAAGCCGGTAGGGAGAGGGCAGAAGCTAAAAGAGCGTGAATCATAGCTTTCGAGAATTGAAAGCGCACGAGGCTCAGCATCGCTGGCGCGCCGTTGTACGAGGGGCGGCGAATACCGGAGGCGGGCGAAATAATAATCGAGAATCGTTCTGTTGCTGCGGCTCAATCCAAGCCAATTTTCCGGAGTCCGTTAAAGTAACCCTTTGAGGAGGAATCCAGATGAGAAAACTAAGGATGTTGTATCTCACTGTCATGTGCGTTCTGATGTCAGCCGTGACCACGTTCGCACAGGACGCAGCAGACAATGACTCAAGTGTGAATAAGTATAAGGCGCTGGCCGCCGGTTTCGGCTTCGCCATCGCGGCAGGACTCGGCGCACTCGGTCAGTCACGCATCGCTGCCTCGGCAGTTGAAGGCGCAGCACGCAATCCCGGCGCGGCGGGCCGCATCCAGATCATGATGATCATCGGTCTGGCTCTGATCGAATCGCTGGTACTCTTTGCGCTCGTGATCGCGTTCGCCAAACTTTAAGTTAGGCATCGGATGAAGTAATAGAAAATGCGGGTGAGGCTTCAAGTGCTTCACCCGCATTTTTATGTATGTTTTTCATGGTTCAGGCGTATTGCGCCAATACGGTTATTATCACTCAAGTTTATTATTCTCATTATTTAATACGAAAACATTGCATCTCGTGTCTAAACCGCTATCTGGCATAGTCCTTGCGGAATCCAGTTATTAGTGAACTCTCTTCATTTCGTATCAAAACTTATCTTCAGCGTAATTTAGGGCTGATGGAGGATCAAACCTGATGAGAAAAATTATTCTCGCTTTACTGATTACGATTATGGCTGCCACCTTTGCGGCGGCTGACACGCTTTACCTGCGCGACGGTCGCACGGTTCGCGGAACCGTTCTCGGTTTCACGAGTGGGCGCTTCGCCGTTCGTTTGACCGCTGCTGTGACTCCGCCGACCACCATGCAGACCGGCACGCAGAGCGCCAACACGTCGCGCATCGTGGGCGAGATCGGAGACATCGTGTTCATCCGGGCACGTGAAATCGAGCGCGTAGAGATTGAGGGGCGTTCGCTTGACGACGCTCGTTACCTGACGCGCACTGTCCAGGTCGAGCTTGGGGCGAACTGGATTGATACCGGAATAGATTTGCGGCGCGGCGAGCGCGTTCAGGTAAATGCAACCGGCACAATCGTCGCAGGACGCGCGCGCATCACGCCCGGCGGATTGCGCACCACTGATCCGAATGCGCCGCTTCCGCGCGCTGCTGAGGGTGTTCTCATCGGCGCAGTTGGTAATGATCCTAACTCTCCCATTATCGAGATCGGACTCAGCCGCGAGTTTATGGCAGACCGCGACGGGCGGCTTTACCTGACGGCCAACCGCAGCAGTTACACAGACGCGCGCGGCGCATTCAGCGCGCAAATCCGTAGAGAGATTGATCTCGGTCAGCGCGCCGGTAATCGTCGCAACAACGACAACAACTCTGATATCAATGACGACTCGGATGACCTGTTCGGAACTGGCGATACAAGTAGTAACCCCGCTCCGGTGCGTCGGCGCGACAACAGGGATAATCAATATCCGAATCCCAATGATACAGGAAGACGCACACCCCGCGAGGTAACTATCTCTGTTCCTGGAAACTCGCGAGGCACGGACGCAGGCATAGACTTGCGCTCTGGCGATAATGTAACCATCACTGCTACTGGCAGCGTCACCGCCGGACGCCGTGCAGGCGTTGTTTCGCCCGATGGCGGTCGTGCTACCGGATTCGGCTCGATTGCCGGCACTTATCCTGTGCCGAGCATAGGTGTTGGCGCGCTGATCGGCTACATCCGCCTGCCGAACGGCCAGATTTCGCAGCCGTTCGCTGTCGGCAGCCAGCAGTCTTTTACCGCGCCCGCTGAAGGCAGGTTGTTCTTGCTGATTAATGACGATAACTACGGCGACAACAGCGGAAACTTTGAGGTCAGGATTGTTTACTAATCCTCTCTTGTTTTCGCTAATCTGAAAGAGAGGAGGCGGCAACAAGTTCGCCTCCTCTTTCGTTTATACTAATGGTCAAGCACATCTCATTGCGCGTTGCAGAAACTGTATGATACGCTCAGGTTAATTCTTATCCATAAGCGGCAGCGAGGCGAAACTAGTTGAAGAAGAAGTGTCCAAGGTGTAGTAAGGAGTACGAGAACACTAATACTCTGTGTCCGTCCGACGGCACGGTTTTAGAAAAGCTCGAAGACCCGCTCGTCGGACAGACGCTCGCCGAAAAGTATCGCGTTGAAGAACTCATTGCCGAAGGAGGCATGGGCGCAGTCTATCGCGGCACGCATGTCTTGATGGACAAGACCGTCGCCATCAAAGTCCTGCATCCTGCGCTCGCTGCCGATGACAAGATCGTCGCTCGCTTCTCACGCGAAGCAAGGGCTGCCTCGCGCATTTCGCATCCACATGCTTTGAGTGTCACAGACTTTGGAGAATCCGAAAACGGGGTCGTCTTCCTCGTGATGGAGTACCTCAAAGGTCTCACGCTTAAAGAAGTGATACACAGCGAGGGGCAGATGCCTCTGCCCCGTGTCATAGAGATAGTGCGGCAGATTAGCGGCGCGCTCGAGGCCGCTCATGCCGAAGGCGTCGTCCATCGTGATCTCAAGAGCGACAACATCATGCTTCTTGATATCGGCGGCGGCGATTGGGCGAAGGTTCTGGATTTCGGAATCGCCAAGATTACCGAAAAGGTCGGGCAAGACCCCGCATTGACTGCGCCTAACTTAATCATCGGCACTCCGCAATACATGTCGCCCGAACAATGCTCGCAGGCCTCGGAGATTGATTCGCGCTCGGACATCTATTCGTTCGGCGTCATCCTTTATGAAATGCTCGTCGGGCACGTGCCGTTCACAGGCGAATCCCCGACGGCAATCATGATGAAGCATTTGCAGGACCCGCCGCCGTCCGTCCTTGAAGAGCGGCAGGATTTGCCTGCATCGGTTAGTCATGTGGTTACGCGCGCTATGGCGAAGCGTCCTGAAGATCGCTTTCAAACTGTCAGCGAGCTTTCCGACGAGTTGGCAGCGGCAGGGGAAGAGCCGATCATCGCCACTGCATCAGACACCGGCCCTGATTCGGCTGACCGTAAGACAAATCGCATCGTCGTTCCGACAGGGTCAAATGAAGCGCCACGCGAAACTGCCAGTGAAGACCACGACGAAGCTACTGTCGTGAGACCCAGAGCCGACTCTGTAGTCGCAATGGAATCTGAGATAGTCAGTGCGGGAATCGAAGAACCGCCGGAGAGTTTCAGTCCGTGGCGTATTGTGGTTCCGGCTGTCGCGGCGCTGCTCGTTATTTTTGCGGTGGTCTTTGCTTTGACACGCAATTCCTCATCTGATCCTGCCGCGAATGACAATTCACAGCCTTTAGCGGTTGATCCGGGCAGCCAGCCCGTGCAACCCTCCGAGTCGCCAACCGGAGCGGGCGAGCGCGGTCTTGCGCCAAGTGCAACCCCGACCACGCCTGGCGGAAACACAACCGTGCGTGAGACGAACCCCGACGCGAACGTGGATGCCGGATCCCCCGTCGGCAATGATAACGGGAATCCCAACGACGCCCAGCCGAACGATAACACGGGCGAGCCGCAGACCAGTCCGTCTCCCGTCAGGACTCCGAGTCAACTGCCAACTCCGCGTGTAACGCCGACCCCGGACAAGTCTCCAGATGAGCCGCCGCCGATGCCAACGCCCAAAAAAGAGCAAGCGCCTAATCCGACTCCCGCTCCGGGAACTCCGAGCACGCAAGCGCCCGGAGCAGGAAGCGCCCCGGAACTGCCATAAACCGGCTTAAATCAAGCGAGCTTCTATTACAGCCGAACTCTAAACAACCAACAGCTTCTCAGATGGGTTGTTTTTCAATCACGTCGCGAATCATGCCCCTGAGCCTCTCTTCATCATCGAATTCAAGTTCGATTTCCAGCACATAGCAGGGAAGATCGAAACGTAAAGCGCGCAGCTTAACGGCATCCTTTGCCGTCGTTAACAGCACGCGCGCTCCTGTTCGCTTGGCTTCGGTGACGAGCGCATCAATGTCGCTCTGCTCGTAGACGTAATGATCTGTGAAAGCACGCATGTAGCTCAAACTGTGTCCGTCGCTCCGAAGATGTGCGAAGAACGACGCCGGATTACCGATGGCGCAGAACGCCGCGATGGGGGAAGACTGGGAGGGATGAGGGATGAGGGATGAGGGATGAGATAAAGAATCAAGCGAATCAGTTTCTACTGTCGTGTCATCAAGAAGGCGGACTGTTCTGGTGCGTGTGTGAGAGAGCAGGATAGGGCGACCGTTGCTGAATCGCTCTGCCTGTTTTCGCAGCGATTCAATGTCCAAGGACTGTTCGACGCGCGTGAGGATGATGCAATCTGCGCGCGCCAGACCGTCGAGTGATTCACGCAGCCGACCGCTCGGCAAGAGCCTTTCGCCACCCCAGGGATTTGTCGCATCCACCGTGACGAGGTCAAGGTCGCGCGCGATGCGTAAGTGTTGGAAACCATCATCGAGGATGAAAAGATCGCTTTTCAGATTCTCTTCTGCCCAGCGCGCAGCCGCCACGCGATCCGCGTCGCTAACGACGGAGGCGATGCCTTGCAGCATCTCCGCCAGAAGACGAGGCTCGTCGCCGCCCTCTCCTGCGCTTGCCAGAATTCGCTCGCTGTCCGACACCAGCACGCGCTTCTTGGCATCAATGCGACCATAACCGCGCGCCAGGATGCAGACGCGGCGATTCTCTTTCGCGGCGGCGCGGGCTATCCACTCGACGAGCGGAGTCTTGCCCGTGCCGCCCGTTGTGATGTTGCCCACACTGATCACAGGAGAATTAATATTATGAGTTCGCAGCCCGCCACTGCGATAAAGCGCGAGGCGCGCACGCATCACTGCGCTGTAAAGAGTGCCGAGCGGTGAAAGAATTAATCCCGAAGCCTTCATCGTGTGGAGAGTGCGCCGCGCGTGACGCCTTCAGTCTGAGATTGGTTGGACGAAGCGGGAGAAGTTGAGAACAGCGTTGCGAGAAGCTCAACCGTGCGCGCCGTAGCGCCGCGATTTTGCTCCAACACGGCGAGCGCGTTCCCGCCGATGGCACGCCTGCGCGTATCGTCAGCCAGTAAATCAATCAGAACGTTTGCCAGGGCCGAGGACGCATCGCTTTCCGAAAGTAAAGGTAATTGCACGAGGGCATCTGCTTCAAGAAATGCACGAACGATAGCTGTGAAGTTAAAAGTGTGCGCGCCCGTCACCGTGCAGGCCCCGACCGCCGCAGGCTCAAGAATATTGTGGCCGCCCGTCGGCGTCAGGCTTCCGCCGACGAAAACAATGCCGGCGAGAGGATAGACTGCGCGCAGCTCACCAATGGAATCGAGCAACAC
>JACCVS010000055.1 GCA_013698055.1 Acidobacteriota bacterium | reverse complement strand
TCATATGGCTCAATTTTTCCGGCAATTGTGGTTCACTTTTTTCAGGCAGGAGTGGCGCGCGGGCACGCCATTCAAACAACTAGACTATGTGAGCATTGCGCGGGCTGTCAAGAACAGAGAAGAACAGTGTCAATCCAAAGTAGAGATGTCCGCTGTTTGTCCCAAATAGAGATGTCCTTCACCACTGTGCGGGCGACGAGCTGTCATCGTCGAGTAAGAGTAGCGTTTCCAGGGATGCGTCGGCGGCCTCTGGCGTGATCTCTGCTTGGTTTTCACCTCTCTCACCTGCTCGTTGAGTTGCTTGCTCTGAGTCGCCACGGCGGGCCGCCTTTGTTCAGTGATGATCTGATATTCCAATCTCTGACCCTTATACTCAACCCGAAGATGTCCCTCTCGGCTCTCCCTGACCTCCACTCTCTGATGGCGCAGCGTGTAAGGTGGGCGCTTGGTCAAGACCAAGTAGAGGGTGCGCTTGTAGGAGAACGTGAGCTGCTGCGAGAGACACCGCTCCTCGACTGTGCATAGTATCCGGTCGAGATCGAAGTTCTGGTCGAGCGGGCGATGGGCATCCATGGCCGAGCGCGGCGTGACCGAGAAACGGCGATTGTAGTCCGAGATAAACTCCGGCAGGAAGGCGTTGGCTTCTTCCATCGTCGAGAGCGCGCGCAAGCGCAGCTCTTTGGTGAGGCGATCCTGCAAGGTCTGATTGGCCCTCTCGACTCTGCCCTTGGCTTGCGGGGAATGAGCGTAGATCAATTCAATGTCCAACTCCTGCATGGCTCGCCCGAACTGCGTCAGTCCTGTGCCGCGTTGGGCTTCACGGATATTGACGCGGAAAACACCGAACTTGTCTGAGTAAAAGGCCACTGGCTTACCATGCGCGAGCAAGTAGCCTCGGACGGCCTCGAAGTAGTTGAAGGTGGTCTCGGCAGGGGCGAAGAGCAGTTGCATGAGACGGCCCGTCGCATCGTCAATGAAGACGAGCAAGGTGCATTTGGGAGCGCGCCCTTCGAACCAATCATGGGGCGAGCCGTCAATCTGGATGAGTTCGCCGAAGCAGGCGCGGCGCTCTCTGATCGGGTGGAGGCGGGACTCTTTGAGAGGGCGTGCGTGCCAGATGCCTTCTCGGATCATGAGTTGGCGCAGGCTTTCCACAGAGAGCGAGAGCCCGTGCTCTTCGGTCAGCTTTTGATGGGCGAAGGTGGGGCCGAAGTCCGAGTAGCGCGAATGGATCAAGTCAAGAGCCTGGGTGCGAGTCGCTTCCGAGAGGCGATGGTTGCTTGCTCGCCCACGGCGCTTGGAGAGCAGGGCCGCAGCGCCCGCCACTTTGAAAGCTTTGAGGAGACGGCGCAGTTGGCGGGTGCTCAAAGAGAGACGCAGAGCAGCGGCACGTTGCGTCAGGCGGTGCTCGCCGAGTTGTTGGAGGACTTCAAGGCGGAAGAGTTCCGGTTGGCTCATCAGCAGTAAGGTGCTCACTTTCTCTGTTCCTTTCCGTCGGGCTGAAGTTAGAGGCTTCAGTATGACGGAAAGAGGACATCTCTACTTGGGAGAAAGCGGACATTACTACTTTGCGCTAACACTAAATCATCAATATGCTTGACGTTATGGGGAAAAAGCTGTAATCTGATCGCTGTGTCAAACATGTTTGGCACATTGCCAACTTTCTTTGGCGCACAACTTACCATCAAACGGCGTGAATCGCCGGTAATCCAAACAGTTCTTCTTTAAAAGTGTGCTGCGGCACACGACTTACCTCCTCTATCTTGATCTAGACCTTCTAAAAGGGGAATCGCTTTAGCCATGCCAAAAGGAAATTGGAAAAGCCTGGCGCTACTGGGTGGTCTCGCTGCACTTGCGCTGGCGTTACTCTTCTATGCTCTTATCGGGATTGCGAACCTGCCGTTAATGGGTTGGACAGGTCTGGCACCATGGGGCGTGTTGCTTGTTTTGACTCTGGCGGCGACTCGTTTCAGAGTCTCCGTGACGAACGCCGACGGGGTCAGCCAGAGCCAGAAATCCGTCGCCGACGCTTTTATCTTTCTGGCTGCCATGATGTACGCCAGCTCGCCGAACGGCAGCGCTGGCCCGGCGACAGTGCTTGCAGCAATCGTCGGTTTTCTTGCATCCCGCAAATCCACTGATCGCCGCATCACCGTCTTCACCACGGGTGCGT
>JACCVS010000048.1 GCA_013698055.1 Acidobacteriota bacterium | reverse complement strand
CGTCAGATGAGTGCTGCCGAGGCGGTTGCGGAGTTTATGATTGCTGAGAGCCGGGAGGGATGGGAGGTTGTTATCCCGCGACGGGTCGAAGCCAAAGAAATTCACCGGATTAAGACGTTGCCACAGGTGCTCGGATGGCGGTACTTTCCAGAAGCGAAAGGCAAGCCGCCTTTCTGTGCGTGTGAATACTGCACTCGTGGGGAGTATGGGGCGCGGCGGCTACGTGCCCGCCTCGGAACCCCGGCCTAACAACGGCATGCACCCGACCGCGAATAGCGTTGCTTTCATCCGCAAGACGCCGTGCTTGTTTCGTTGAATGCGCGGCGGGTGATGCCGGGCGTTGGGCTGCTAATTTGAATGTTGTATTATTCAGAGATCATGAAACGCATAATTGCTTACCTATCCGTCGCAACCCTCACCCTCATAGTTGGGTTATATACATTTTTGGCTCTCACCAATGATACGGGGCGCTTCTGGCGCAAATTAAGTGGTATCAAAGTAACGTCTAACGGGAAGGTTATTCCAGAGGCCCGCTTTTACCAGCACGGCCTTGACGGGACGGGTTTAATTTATCTCGGGGAGAATCGCGGGTGGTACATCTGGCGGGGCGGGCAGAGTCTCGGGTCATGCAACACAATCGTATACATTCCACTACCGGGTTACATTTACGTCAAGGACTGTGACGGTAAATTCTGTCCGTGCGTAGAGATGGGCACAGCTAAAATAGAAATTGAGCCACAGGTAACTATGGGGCGCAATTCGCTTGAGTTCAATTCGATCCATCGTGAGCGCATTCGCCTGTCATGGTAATGAAGTATATTCCGACGGCGCAGCCCAACAACTCATTCAACCGGAGCGGCATGAGCTTGATTCTCATCCGCAAGGATTGAAGGCTTGATTCATTGTGCGCCGCCCGGTTAATTCGAGCGTTAGGCGCTTCTGAATTGCGTAAATATGAAACCACCTGAGCAGATCGAAACTGAGCGACTTGTGCTAAGGATTCCGTCCCTAGCCGATACCGGGGCGATCTTTAATTCATATGCTCAGGATACTGAAGTCTTGCGCTATTTGACTTGGCGGCCTCATCAGAACATCCAGGAAACCGAAGGCTTTCTGGTTGGTTGTATTATCGCGTGGGACGGTGATGCTCGATTTCCTTATGTCATTACGCTCAGAGAAAGTGGCGAGGTCATAGGCATGATTGAAATTCGTATCAACGTTTACAAAGCCGATGCTGGCTATGTACTATCTCGTCAGCATTGGGGAAAAGGAATTGCTACGGAAGCATTGTGCAGCCTCGTTGAATGGGCGTTAAGGCAAGCATCAATTTATCGGGTTTGGGCGTTGTGTGATGTTGATAATCTGGCATCTGCGGGTGTGTTAGAAAAGGTTGGAATGGAGCGTGAAGGATTGTTGCGCCGACAGATAGTTCATCCGAACATTAGCGATGAACCCAGAGATTGCTATTGCTATGCTGCTGTAAAATGAGCTTATTAATGATGTTGAATCTTTCTATGAATGGCGCGTCTAACAACTCATTCAACCGGAGCGCAAATTAGCTTGTCTTTCATCGTTAACTTGAATTAAATCGACGTTGAATGTGCGCCCGGTTAATTCGAGCGTTAGATGTCTATGCGAGAGTGGCAATAACCAATAGAGATATTGAGGTACATATGATTAATCAACAAATAAAGCTTTATTCACTAACTGTTCTGCTTTTCGTGTGCGCTGTCGAGATAAAGGCTCAAGATAGGTCTTTGGAATGGAAGTTTCCCGCTCAAAACATATCAAGCTCAGTTGATAAATCTACAGGCCTACGCTTTTACAACCTCGAACAGAGCGTCCGCGCCGCATTCACACAGCATGATGGTATATCAGGTGCGGTGGTAATACTGCCGGGCGAACGATTGGGTAATGATGAGAGAATGCAAAATCTTGCCCGAGGGATAGACCCGGATCGTATGCTAACAGCTATGGCAGTGGCATTAGTTCTTCCCATGCCAGCGGACGCGGCTACATTTTTTGTGTCCAAGGAGAAGTTTAAAGACCGATTCATTTATCGCTGGAGGACAGCTAATGGTGCAGAAGTTTGTGCCCAACCAGTCCCTCTTAAATCTTTTTCTAATGAGCATGATGTAATTTTTGTTGGTGAGTGCTCAGGAAAGGACAAAGGATTCACTGCTCTTACGCGGGAGAATGAAGGCAGTACCATTAAAGGCTATGAGAGATACAGACCACGCACCTTCATCGAGATCATCCGAGAACATACTGACCCGAAGATATTAGGGAAGAATGAAGGGAGCATGATCCTGACAGGAGATACTTTCCCTTCAAAGGTAAAGGTTATCTACACAGGAGAGTCAAGGAAGATAGCCTCGGCCAGGAAGCAGCACTTGGATATGCTGGTGACCTCCTTTAATGTTGATCCAAAAGTTGTCGACCTATATGGAATGGAGATGCTCTTCATCGAGGGTGGCGATGAGCACTGGCTGCCTGTACAGAAAAGGCTTATTCCTTTTTTCGAAAAGGAATTGAAGAAGGGTGAAGAGGTGATTCTATATGCTGAGTGGGTGGGGGCGAAGAAGATCGGAGGCAAATGGGAATGGATATTTATAGTTCAGGAGTTCCAAAAGTAATATGGTTTCTCAGTTGAATAATGCCGCCATCTAACAACTCATTCAACCGGAGCGGAATCAGCTTGCATGTCATTCGCTAGAATTGAATGCTTGGTCAGGTGCTTCCCGCCCGGTTAGATACCGTGTTAGAAGTCAAGCATTTTGTGCGTGCAGCGGGTCATAGGGCTTGCCGCTCTTGAGTACCCCATAAGCAAGATGAATGAGCTTGCGCATCACGGCGCCGATGATCTGCATCTCACATTTCCCACGCTCCCGCAGCCCACTTGCCCATGCTTTGATGACCGGATTACAACGCAATGCTGTCATGGCCGGGAAGTACAATGAGTGACGAATACGCGGCGTCCCCATCTTTGACAGTCGTGGTCTGCCACGCACCGACTGACCCGATTCACGCAGTCGTGGCACCAGACCAGCGAAGGCCGCCACCTGTCGGGCATTCTCGTACTGGTGGAAGTTGATCTCGCTCATCAGCCGCGCCACGGTCGCTTCACCAAGTCCGGGGATCGAGAGCAGAAGATCGCGGTCTGCTCTCAGCCCCGGATGATTTTGGATGTGTTTGCGAATCAGCTTTTCAGTGTGCGAGATCTGTTCTTCCAGGTGCTTGATGAGGCTCTCAATGGAGAGCTTCACCTCAGTGGTAGTGCCCCCTGACGATAGTCTATTGAGTTCCATCGTGTGCATCTCAATGAGCGAATCGAGTCTTCTGACAAGTGCTTGCAGCTCTCGCATTTCCGGCGCTGCGGGCCTCCACAGTTGTGGCTTTTGTGTCTGACAGAAGCGAGCGATTAACTCGGCATCCACACGGTCTGTCGGGGTAGCGTGAGAGCTGTGCGCCAGCGTAGGCTTTCGTGGCTGCCGGATTGACGACGCTGACTAACTGGCCACCGTCAGAGAGATAAGTGGCAAGTGCTTGCGAATAGGTGCCGGTGGCTTCCAGACAGGCATGAACCTGGTTGACATTATTCTTGACGAGCCACTCAGATAGCTGAGAGAAGCCCGCTTGAGTGTTAGCGAAGACCGAGGTGTCTGAGCTTCCCATCTTCACGAATCAGACAGACGTTGAACTTTAGTTTGGCGATGTCAACACCGAGGATATGAAGATCCATGTGGAAGAGTTCTCCTTGTCTTTGATGATCTGCGGTGCCTGATCAAACTTGCCAAGACAAGCTCATCTCACAATGGAGAGGCTTCAGATACCGTCCGATCTTCTGGGCACACGCAAAGGGTCTGGCACTGGGAGCTGATCTAACCGTCAGGCTCATTAAGCCTCAATTCGGGCTCGGCTTCACCAGCGCCATTGTCGAGTTGAATGTTGACGGCACAACCACCTTCAGTCAACATACAAATTCGGGCGTTCGGTGCTTACGCTTTTAATGGAAACAGAAGCTTATGGAATTACCAGATAGAAAAGGCGTATTGGTTGAAAATCCAGACCGCTTGGATAAAGACAAATTTGTTAAGCTTGCCTTGGCTGAATTTCCGCAGCTTCGTGAAGAGTTTGCTGAAGACGATGGTTTATTGCATCTTCAGATGGCTGCTTTCAGTCGGTTTGCTCAAGCGGCTATTGATAGAAATGATCTTGATGTTCTTGTTGGGTGCTACGCCTTCCTAGCTGAAGTCATGAAATCAGCGGCATCTGATGTCGAGAATGCTATTTACGTTTCGTTCCTTGAGAACCTTGATTTTGAATCTTCGGTTTATGGTGCGGAAGCAAAGCGTCTTCTCCCGCCTGCGCTACAAAAGGCTTTGGCAGAATTAAATGAACATTGGGAAAACACTGGGAAGCGGCAAGTAGAATCTCAAGATAATCAACAACGTGCGCGGGAAGAAAGGGCGCGAAAGAAATAACGCCGCATCTAACAACTCATTCAACCCGAGCCCGCGATAGCTATCCTTTCATTATTGAATCCTCCAGTCTGGTAGAATGCTGCTCGCGCGGGCCGGGTTAATTCGAGCGTTATGCGTCTGATTGAATGTAATCTATGGAACAATGATATGAAACGAGAGTTTAATTGGTCAGGCATTTTGAAGTGAAAGGAAAATGATATGTCCTTCTGGGTAAGCAGAAAAGAGAAAGGCGGGCGTCGAAGCTTGTATCTGCTCGGCATACCAATAGAGTTGCTCTTAATCATTGTAGGTATAATCTTCACGTTTTGGAGTGAACCCGTCAGACTGGGCAGATTTGCATAGTCGTTAATACATCTCCTGCCTGCGGGCCAGAGTTTGTGTGTAAAGCTTCGAACTCCACCGGCGGCAGATAGCCAAGCGAAGAATGAAGCCTCTGTTCATTGTAA
>JACCVS010000040.1 GCA_013698055.1 Acidobacteriota bacterium | reverse complement strand
GGCTACGATCACCGACATAAAATGCGATCACCCGCTTGGTTGCTGTATCCATCGCAATCCAGATCCAGTGCTTGTTCGCCTTGCTACTAACCAAACTCCACATTTCATCGGCCTCTGCTTCGAGTCGTAGTACTCTGACGTGAGCAGTCGTGCGTTGTGGTGGCTGCGCAAAGAGGTCATCGGGGAGCGTGTCATAGAGTTCAGCGATGAAATTGAGCAGCCAGCGAAGACTGACACCCGTGGCGCGACAGATGCCAGACAACGAGAGCCGCTCTAACGTGTCCCTTCGGTAATGTGGCTTGCTTATCTCATCGATCATTCGACCGAGAGGAGATGCCTTACTCTTCTTCTTCATCCCAGTCGACGTACTGCGGCGGACTCTTTCCTACCACCTTCCTTACCTTCGGGTACTTTCCGCCTCCTCTCTTCTCCTCGATAGCTAATACGTTGATCTGATGCCACCAGTTGTCGCCAAAGTCGAACCAGTAGCCGAACGCCTCGTTCTCCTTCACTCCGAGCATCCCAATCCTTGTTCGCTCAACGTCCCCTGCGGCTCTCGCTTCTTGCCCCGCATCGCCGTCATCGAGTCCGAGCACGTAACGCCGCGCCTGTGGATCCATCGGTCCCTTGCCGCCAACTTGGAACTCGTACATGTGTTGCTCTTCACGCTCGAATGCCGAGAAGATCGCCTGATGTAGCTGCCCCAACGTCTGGTCTCCTCGCATCTGGATAGTCCGCGAGATCACCTTATTTTTCTTCACAAAGCTCGGAGCTAACGGCCCGCTCACGATCAACACTTCAAACGTATAGAGATGCTGCTCACTCCCTGTTGCCACCTGTGCTTGCTTCAGTCTCTGTTGCCGCGCCATCGCTTTGACCTCTCACCCGCCGCAAGTGTTCATCCAGCTCTCACTTCACGACTCTCAAGTTCTGCCGCTTGCTTTTCTTTCGCTGCCCTCTTCGTTCTGGCTCGTTCTTGGCGACCGCCTTAAACATCCGGTAGTGCCTCTCGAGCCGCTCGACATAAGCCCGGTCAGTGAGCACATACTCGAACATGGCGAGCAGCACATCCGCATATCGCGACTGCGGGTTAAAGGGATCAAGGTACGGCCCTTTGGTGTCCGCTCCCTCGACGGCTCTGCCCACCCACCGCTCGTAGAACTGCTCACTCTCCCACCCATAGCTGATCGTCGCCCACACCCGCGCCCCGCTCGTCCGACCAAGCACCGTTAGCATCACGCGGCGGCAGTCACAACTCGCCTCATCACAGTAGCTCTCGACAAAAGCGTACTCACCATCCGGCAACTCGTCGCGCCCGCACACCGTGATCGTTCTGGTCTCCTGCCAGGCAAGATCAGCGAACTTCGCCGAGAATGGAGTTATCCTCATCATGAAAAACGCTCTCTCCCATTTCCTGTCGTACTCTCACCAGAATCTGCTTCGGCAAGCTGGCGTGACGCGACACTGTGAGGTCATTTATCGTCAGCTTCATTAATTCTGTGATGGAGGACCCGATGTATGCTCACTGTCAAGGATGATCTCGCCCGCACCCGCGAAGCTTTCGATGCCTGGCGAGTCAATCGCAGAGGCCGCACCCGCATCCCACCTGAGCTCTGGGATCAAGCCGTGTTGTTGCTCAATCACCACCCTATCACTCACGTCGCCCGTGAACTGCGTCTCGATCCCACCAAACTGCGCAAACGACGTTTGGCCGCTCACCAATCGGTCTTACCCAACTGCTCGCCGGCGCCTCATTTTCTTGAAGTGCGTGCCTCCGGCCTCAAATCCAAAAGCGGCCCAACTCTCATATCCGATCCGAGTGCGCCGCGCCTGAGCACCGAATCGGCCTGGCGTCTGCAGATCGAGCGCGTCGACGGCAGCAACCGCCTGACTCTTTCTGTGCCTTCATCCGAGTGGTCGCGCATCGAAGCGCTCTACTCCTTATTCCTGCGCTCTTAAGCGATGATCCAGCTCGTCCCACAGATTAAAGTGTTACTTGCCGTCGAGCCCGTTGACTTTCGCAAAGGAATCGACACTTTGGCCGCCGTCTGCAAAGATCGCCTCGCGCAAGATCCGCTCTCGGGCGCACTCTTCGTTTTTCGCAATCGCTCAGGCACGGCACTCAAGATGCTCGTCTATGACGGTTCAGGCTACTGGTTATGCCTCAAACGGTTCTCGCAGGGCAAGCTCCGGTGGTGGCCCGAGTCGAACAGTGCTCCGCTACATCCGCTCGCGGCGCAACAGCTCTCCGTGCTCCTCTATCATGGTCACCCCGAGCTCGCCCGCTTTGCCGAAGAGT
>JACCVS010000022.1 GCA_013698055.1 Acidobacteriota bacterium | reverse complement strand
GTCCCAGGGAGAACCGCCGCAACTCGCCACGACAACCTCGCGCTTCTCTTCGATCTCGACGGAGTGTTCTTCCATGTATTCTGCGCATCCTCGCCGAAAGGCCGCGCGCCAGCCGCCAGCGTAAATGCGAACAACACGATCCCGCTCGTCAATGACCGCGTTAATTAGAAATGACGGCGAAACCTCAGCAGCGACGCGCTCGCACTCTTCATGAACAGCGTTGCCTTCAAGCAGCCCCGTCCCGACGCCCATGCGCCGACCGCCGCGCTCAAAATCGAGCGCCAGCATGTGCGTCGCCTCAATCGTTTGCGCGGAAGCCAGTCCCGGACAGATGCTTTTGCGCCCGCCCGTGAAGCCCGCGAAATAGTGAAAACTAATCGCCCCGGTGAGAATGACATGATCGTGTTCTTTGAGCGCGCGATTGACCTCGATGGGCGTGCCGCGCTCCGTCGTGCCGAGTTGAATCATGCTCGAAGAATCGTAGGCATCATGGTCGAGCGTCTTGATTCTCTGCACGATGAACGGCGTCAGCAACTCTCGCTTTTCTTCCAGCGTCACCGCGCGGTGAATGCCTGTAGCGAAAATGATGTTGATGTCAATTGGCGAGATACCCGATTCAATCAGGCGGCGCACGAGAAGATTGACGACCTGCGCGCTCCCCGACGCGCGTGTCGCGTCCGACACAACAATTAAAACGGTTTCGCCCGGTGAGACGATCTCTTCAAGCGGGGGAGAGTCAACGGGCGCATCCACAGCCTCCCCAATCTCGACATCCGTGAGCGGGCGCAACTCTTTCGCTTCATCGCCGATCACACGAAAACGCGCGGCATCATAAGCGAAAGCAAAAGACTCGCGCCCGTATCCTAATTTTATTTCAGACATAGCAAGGAGAAATGCCTCAGACCCCGAAGCGAACGAGCGCGTGCTCGATTGAATTGAGTGAGATGAAATCGGTCTGCCCCGCAGCCCTCGCGTCGGCCAGCCATTGACGCAGCTTGCGCGCTTCGTCGAGCGAAGTAATCCGGCACGCGCCGGTCAACGCGAGCGCAACCAGACAATCGGGCGCGCCATGCGTGACGAGCGCCGCTTGTAGCGCCGCCTGTTCGCGTAAATCAAGTGTTAATAAAAGACTGATTTCCATAATTGTCGGCTCAAGGTTCAAAGTTCAAAGTTCAAGGTTCGTCATGGTGACGTTGAATCTTAAATCTTGAACCTTGAACCTTGAACTTTTATTCCCGTGCCGAGCGAAAGCAGGCTGTGCCCGCATGGCAGAAGTGGAAGGTTTCATCCTCGAAGTCCGGTGTCTCCAATTGAATCGTCAGATGGTCAACGCCGAAGCGGTCGGACAGTTTTGTGCGAAGCTCCCTCAGAATCTCAACCTGCGAAATGGTTTCGACGTGAATCACATGCGCGCTCAGCGCCTCGCGCCCCGAAGTGATCGTCCAGACGTGCAAATCGTGAACATCCTCGACACCGTCTGTCTGCAAGATTGCATCTTCAACCGCCGCGAGGTTGATGTGCGCGGGCGTGCCTTCAAGAAGAATGTTGGTTGATTCGCGGATCAAGTGCCATGAACTCCAGATAATGAGCAGGCTGATGAGACAGCTAAAGAGCGGATCGGCTGCGTACCACCCGTAAAGCCACATGAAGCCGCCCGCGAGGATTGCCCCGACAGAGCCGAGCGCGTCACCGATGATGTGCAGCCGCGCGCCCCGCACGTTCAAATCATCTTTATGGTCGCCGTGCAGCAGCCGCGCGCAGACGAGGTTGATGATGAGGCCGCCCGTTGCGACCAGCATCATCAAGCCGCTTCTCACTGCCGGAGGCTCAGCCCAACGCTGGTAGGCTTCGTAAAAGATGAGCAGCGAGATCAGGATGAGCGCAACACCGTTGATTAAAGCGGCGAGAATCTCCAGGCGATAATAACCGAACGTCTTGCTCGACGTTGCCGGGCGCGAGCCGAACCAGACGGCGATCAAGGCCAGCGCCAATGCCGCCACATCCGTCAGCATATGCCCCGCATCGGCCAGGAGCGCAAGCGAGCCTGTCATCCACCCACCCACGGCTTCCGCCACCATGTAAACGGCAGTCAGCACGAGCACGATGCTCAAGCGGCGACGACTGCGCGCAGCACGATGATGCGAATGGGAGTGACCAGCACCACCGTTATGCCGGTGCGCAAGATCATGCTCGTCGCTACTGCTCACTGTTGGTGCTGCCATAAAGCAAATGAATCAAGACTAAAAGACTGTTTGACTAGCTCCGCATTACTTGCATTTCTCTAATGCCTGGATGATATCGGCGATGATATCGCCAGCAGCTTCAATACCAAGGGCGAAGCGAATCGTCGCAGCCGAAACGCCAGCGGTGCGAAGCTGTTCGTCGGTAAAACCGTAGTGCGAAGAGTAGAGCGGGTAACTCACCAGGGTTTCCACTCCACCAAGGCTCGGCGCGCACTTGACCAATCGCAGCGCGTCGAAGAAACGCTCGGCTTCCGACTCGCCGCCCGTCAGATCAATAGCGACGACTCCGCCACCGTAACCGTTCATCTGCCGCAACGCGATTTTGTAATCCGGGCTATCTTCCAGACCCGGATAGTAAACTCGCGCGACCATTTTATTCCGGCTGAGCGCGTGCGCCAACTTGAGAGCGTTCTCGCTAGCTGCGCGCACGCGCATGTCCAGCGTCTTCAGTCCGCGCCCCAGAAGATACGCCGCCGCCGGGTCGAGCGTCGCGCCCGTGCGCAGAGCGATGTGGCGCACGCGCTTGATGTAATCTTCAGCCCCGGCCACCACACCCGCCGTTAAATCCGAATGCCCGCCGAAATATTTCGTCGCGCTGTGCATAACGGCGTCAATGCCATGCTTGAGTGGACGCTGCAAAATCGGCGTGGCAAAAGTGCTGTCAATGATGGAAAAGACTCGTGCCGTGCGTGCGGCCTGCGCCGCCGCTTTCAGATCAACGAGGCGATTAATCGGATTGGCCGGAGACTCGAACCAGAAGACGCGCGTGCGCTCGCTACGAAGTTCCGGCAGGCGGGCGATGTCGTTGATGCTGATGAAGCGCGATTTGATTTGAAAGCGGCTAAGAATTTCCGTCAGGATTTTGACCGTGCCGCCATAGATGGAATCGCAAGCGATAATCTCGTCACCCGCCTCGCACAGCGCCGCGAGCGCGCAGAAGGTGGCGGCTGACCCTGATGAAACGACGACGGCGCTCTCCGCTCCTTCTAGTGCGGCGATCTTTCGCTCGACTTCCGCAACGGTCGGGTTAGCGTAGCGCGAATAGAAGTAGGCTTCCCGCAGCTCGCCGCGAGCATAAC
>JACCVS010000007.1 GCA_013698055.1 Acidobacteriota bacterium | reverse complement strand
GTGGAAAAACCTGTGGAAAACTTGTATCGGGAAAGCTGTATTTACGCCAACAGACGTTTTTGCAACACCTTCCATAGACTCACTCAAAGAATTGGTTGAGATATGTGAGGGAAGAGTTTTGTATTATTTCACAACACTCCCGTCTTCAGGTCACTTTTCTAAAGACGAGATAGGAGACCATAATTTTATGAGCACTCTGATTGAGAATAGAATCTGGAATGATATTCTTCATGCCATCGAAAAACGGCTCAATCGTCAGAGCTTTGAGACATGGTTTCGCCCTATCAAGTTCGATGGGTGCGATAATTCACAGCAGGTTTTGCACCTGCGTGCCCCCAACCAAGTGGTCAAGGATTGGGTTAGCTCCAATTATTCAGAAGTGTTGGATGAATCGCTCGAAGAGTTGAATCTCGCTAAATATCATGTTGATTGGATGGTAGAAGATGAGCAAAGCAACACAAATCATCCAGTTATAGAAGAGAATGACGAACAGGAGATTGACTATCGTCTTCCCGAAGTCATGGCAAATAACGGGAACGGTAAAAATTCGAGCCTGTTCTCGCTTTTGGAAGCAGCAGAATCCGATGGGCTAACTCCGGGCGCAACAACATTTGTAGATATAGAACCCATTGAATTATCTTTAAATCCTAAATATACATTCCAGACCTTTGTCGTCGGCTCATGCAATCAGTTCGCTCATGCCGCATCGCAGGCTATCGCTGAAGCTCCAGGCAAGACCTATAACCCGCTTTATATTTATGGTGGGGTGGGACTTGGTAAAACACACCTGATGCACGCTGCCGGTCACGAGATTAAAGCGCGTAATCGTCATCTCCGATTGTCTTACATTTCGGCTGAAAAATTCATGAATGAATTGATTAATGCCATTCGTTACGACAAAGCGCAGACTTTTCGCGAAAAATATCGCTCAATTGACGTTATGCTGATGGACGATATTCAGTTCATGGCCGGCAAAGAGCGCACCCAGGAAGAGTTTTTCCATACTTTTAATGCGCTTTACGATGGTCAAAAGCAGATCGTAATCTCATCTGACTGCCCGCCGCGCGAAATTCCTACTCTGGAAGAGAGATTGCACTCTCGCTTTGAGTGGGGGCTGATTGCGGACATGGAGCCACCCGACCTCGAAACGAAGGTCGCAATTCTTAAGCGTAAAGCTGATCTTGATGGTGTCTCGCTTCCTGACGATGTCGCTTTTTTTATTGCTAGTAAGGTAAAGAGCAACATACGCGAATTGGAAGGCTCGCTTGTGCGCCTTGTAGCAATTTCGTCTTTGCGCGGGGTGCCGATATCTAAGATGCTGGCGCAGGACGCAATTCGCAATATTGCAGATGACAATCGCCCTTCTGGAATTACTCTCGAACAAATTCAACAGGTGGTCGCAGCACACTATCGTCTTCGAGTTGATGAGTTGACCTCAAAAAATAACGCGCGCCAGATTGCTGTCCCCAGACAAGTGGCAATGTATCTATGCAAACGTCTCACGAAACACAGCTATCCAGAGATTGGTCGTGGGTTCGGAGGTAAACATCACACGACGGTAATCCATTCAGTAGAGAAGATTGAAGCACTCGTTTTGAGGGATCAGATTTTCCACAGGGTGGTAAGCGACCTAACCGATAATTTATGTAAGTAGTTATAGCTATCGGCTGAGATTTTTATCCACAGCGTGGTTTTACGCTAACCCCTTGTATCTCTGAGTTTAAATTAAAGTTTTCCACATTTCCACAGGCTACTGGAAAATTCCCCTGTGGAAATGTAAAAAGCTCAGTGACCAGGGGTATTTTCCACAGTTGCGTGTAGATTTCCACATTGATTTCCACAGGGGCTGTGGATTGCATTTCCTTTGGCATCAACATTAATGTGAGTTTTCCACATTTCCACAGCCCCTACTACTACTACTATATATAAATATAAAGTATTTAATTAGTAATAATAGTAAAAAGGCTTGCTTGCTAAAGCAGATATACAAAACGTAGAAAAGCTCTTATTCAAATTATGAGGAGTTCGTAAATGGAATTTAGTATTAGTAAAAATGCCCTACAAAAAGAACTGGGCTTCGTGCAGGGAATCGTCGAAAAGAAAAACACCATTCCTGCTCTCTCGAACATTCTGATCGAATCTATTGGGGAAAGCACGATTCGTCTGGTTGGTACGGATTTGGATGTAACAATACGTTGTGAGGCGGAAGCGGAGAGCATCAAGGTTCCCGGCTCGATGTGTGTTCAGGCGCGTAAACTATTCGACATTTCACGCCTGCTCCCGGATTCAATAGTCAATTTTCGTAAAGAAGATAACGATTGGGTTACCGTCAAGTGCGAAAACTTCCGTTCTAAAATTCCAGGTCTTCCACGTGAGAATTTTCCAGAAGTGCCGACCAGTAAATCCGCGCCCTTAAAGTTTCCCGCGGAGATTTTTAAGTCATTCATAGACCGTACAATTTTCGCCATCACACAAGAAGAATCCCGATATACACTTTCCGGCGCGAAATTCATATTTGATAAAACGGGCGCTAAGATGGTTACAACCGACGGACACCGCCTTGCCTATATCGCGCGTCGTGATCTGGGTGAAAATGCGTCTGGCGAGGCTCTGGACGCTTTAATACCACGTAAGACGCTGGCAGAGCTAACCAAACTGACGACCTCTTTTGAAGGGGACATAGGTTTAGGGGTGGACGAAAACCATATTTACTTTGAAGTTGGCCCTCGTCTTTTGATCTCGAGGATGCTTTCCGGGCAATTTCCGAACTATGAAATGGTGATGCCAAAGGGTAATGATAAGTCAGTTGTCTTTGACAGCTCGCAGCTCAATCAAGCAATTCGTCGCGTCGCGCTGATGGCAGACGACCGCTCACACGCAGTTCGTTTTCATCTGGGAGCCAATCAACTTCAAATCAGTTCCCAGAATGCCGAAGAGGGCGAAGCGCGCGAAACGGTGGATACCGAATACGTCGGGGATGAAACTGAGATAGGTTTCAATGCACAGTATCTTCAGGATTTCCTCAACGTCGTGGGGGATGGGCAGATTGCTTTTGAGTTCAAAGATGGAAACTCTCAAGCGCAACTGCGCCCGGCGGTGGATGGAGATTATGAGTACAAATATGTAGTCATGCCGATGAGAGTCTGAAAGGCTAAAAAAATCAGTTTTCGTTTATAGAGCATCTCTATCCGCGCGGATAGAGATGCTTCTTTTTTTATGCATTGAATTCGTCTCTAATAAGGGGCGCAAAAGTAGACCGTATGTTAAAATTATTCACATGCTACTCGAATCTCTTGAGGTCCATAATTTTAGAAATTTGAGTGGCAAAGTGGTTTGGGGCAGTGGCCTTAACATAATTTACGGCGATAACGGGCAGGGGAAAACAAACTGGCTCGAAGCTATCTATCTCCTCGCCACCACAAAATCATTTCGCACACAGCGCCTTCAGGAAACAATTCGATTCGATGAAGACCTGGCTGTCGTGCGTGGCCGTGTGGCGCAAAGCACTGAAGTTCATCGCGAGATGCAGGTAAGTATTCAAGGTAATACGAAAGCAATTACAGTCAACGGTAAGCGTGAGCCTGTGACACGCTATCTGGGGCAATTACATGCCATTGCTTTCACAGCAGATGAGCTTAACATCGTGCGCGGTATGCCTGATGCACGCAGGAAGTTTTTAGACCGTGGAGTCATCTCTCTTCATCCATCCTATGTCCAAACTCTGGCTGACTACAACCATGTCATCAAGCAGAAAAATCGTCTTTTGCAAGATGCCTCCGAGTCAGAAATAGGTTTTGACCGGGTTGCAGAACTCTTAGCTCCCTGGAATGAACAGCTCGTTAGTTTAAGTACGGCAATTCATCTCGCTCGCACAGACTACATACGACGCCTAAATGAAGTTCTGGAACGCCGTTTCTTTGGGAACGAAGACATCAGCATCCGTTATGTCTCGTCGCTTGAAGGAAAAGGAAATTTGGATGATTACGAGTCGCTCATCACAGAGCGTTTACAGTTTCGATTACAGGCCGAGATTGCTGCCGGATATTCCCTTATCGGGCCGCATCGGGATGATCTTGAGATATTGTTCGACGGGCGAAATATGCGTGCCTTCGGAAGCTCCGGCCAACAGCGTAGCGCATTGATAATACTTGACTTAGCTAATGTTTCGGTGTATTATTCATGGCATAATGAGTATCCGCTTTTCCTCATAGATGACGTGGATGCAGAGCTGGATCGAAAGCGAATAAATAGCTTGCTGAAATATCTTGTAGGGCGTACCCAAACGTTCATTACGACATCAAAAGAGAGTCTCGCAGAACAGTTTCTTGCGCACGCGAATATATACCATGTGAGTAAAGGAACTATCAGGCAAAGCGAGGCTGGGGCGCATTCGGTTTTATCACCTATAGGCAGCGCTGAAAGCACCGCTTCAAAATTAGTTAAAGAAAAATTTTATGAGTAAGATTTACGAAGAGGAGATCAACTTGGCAACACCATCATCAACAATATCGAAGAAAAAAGGCATAGCTTACGATGCCGGTTCGATTACAGTACTTGAAGGACGTGACGCAGTCAGAAAACGCCCGGCGATGTACATCGGCTCGACAGGCGACATCGGTCTGCATCACCTGGTTTACGAAGTGGTAGATAATTCTATTGACGAAGCCCTCGCCGGTCACTGCGACACGGTCGAGGTTGCGATTCATCTGGATAATTCGATCACAGTGATTGATAACGGGCGCGGCATTCCCGTTGATTATCACAAGCAGGAAAAGAAAAGCGCTGCCGAGGTTGTCATGACCAAACTTCACGCTGGCGGCAAGTTCGACACTAACGCTTACAAAGTCTCCGGAGGCCTGCACGGCGTGGGTGTTTCCTGCGTTAACTTTCTTTCCGAAACACTTCGCCTAGAGATTTGGAGAGAGGGCAAGACGTATGAGCAGGAGTACATACGAGGTATTCCCGTAGCCAAACTTGATCAAACCGGGAAGACGCGCAAACGCGGCACCAAAATTACTTTCAAGCCCGATTCAGAAATTTTTACCGAGACCGTATTCAGCTTCGATAAATTGTCAGAGCGCCTGCGTGAAAAGGCTTTTCTAAACAAAGGCATTCGTATCAACATCAAGGACGAGCGCGAAGAGACAGAGCGTTCACACGAATTTTACTACCGGGGCGGGATCGCAGAGTTCGTCAAGCATCTGAACAAGAACAAGAATACGCTGCATGATAAGCCTATCTATTTCGAGCGTAATGGAGATGCGCTCTCAATCGAGGTAGCTATTCAGTACAATGATGCTTATGACGAAAAAGTCTATTCTTTCGCCAACAACATCAATACGGTTGATGGTGGAACGCACCTTTCCGGCTTTCGCTCGGCCTTCACTCGCACCATCAATGCCTACGCTCAATCTTCCGGATTAGCGAAAAATTTCAAAACTTCGCTTTCCGGAGATGACGTGCGTGAAGGTCTTGTCGCCGTCATCTCCGTCAAACTGCCGCAACCCCAGTTTGAAGGGCAAACCAAAGGGAAACTCAATTCCGATGTTAAAGGGGCGGTGGAATCCTTCCTGAACGAGCGATTGACCGAATACTTCGAGCAGAATCCCACAGTCGCGAGAAAGATTGTCGGAAAATCTGTGGATGCCGCGCGAGCACGCGAGGCTGCGCGCAAGGCCAGAGAAATTGTCCGCAAAGGTGCTATCGGCTCAACCATGTTACCAGGCAAACTCGCAGACTGTCAGGAACGTGACCCCGCGCTATGCGAGATTTACATTGTAGAAGGAGATTCCGCAGGTGGTTCGGCCAAACAGGGTCGAGATCGCAAAAATCAAGCGATACTCCCATTAAAAGGTAAAATCTTAAACGTCGAGAAGGCTCGGTTCGATAAGATGCTCGGTCATGGGGAAATCAAAACGCTGATTACTGCCCTTGGAACAGGTATTGGTAAAGATGATTTCGATCTTGGGAGATTACGCTACCATAAAATCATTCTGATGACCGATGCTGACGTGGACGGCTCTCATATTCGAACCCTGCTTCTGACCTTCTTCTACAGGCAAATGCCCGATTTGGTTGAAAGAGGCCACATCTTCATTGCACAGCCTCCGTTGTTCAAAGTGAAACGCGGTAAAAAGGAAGAATATATTAAGGATGAAAGGTCTATGGTGCGCTATATGATGCGACAGGCCACCAACGAGATGAAGGTAAGGTCTGCCAATTCAAGCACCATTATAGAAGGCCCTGACCTGGCTCGCGCGCTTGAGCAGATGGTTGAATTCAAGCGTTATTGCGAGAAAGCTACGCGAAGGTTAGGGGGCGACAGCCGCCTGCTCACAAAATTGCTCGAAGCCTTCGGTGGGCGTAAAGGTGTGCTCCGTGAAGAAGACTCAACTCTTCGTAGTGTATTTCAGAATGGGGATTATATGGCACGCGTCGAGGGGGTCTTAGACAAAGCGAATTACAAGACAGACCTCTCGACGGACGAGGAGCATGGCCTGTGGGAGATTGAGACGACAGCAGATTCAGGTGTCAATGTTTGCATTGATTGGAATCTGGCGAGTTATGTGGAATTTCAGAAGGCAATGGAGCTATACATGGCTCTGGAAGACAGCCTCGCTTCGCCCTTTGTCGTCGGGGAGAATGGATCAAGCGAGGAAATTCCGACCCGCGAAGATTTGCTTGAGCGTGTACTCGCCGCGGCCAAGAAAGACTTGATGATTCAGCGTTACAAAGGCTTGGGTGAAATGAATCCTGAGCAGCTCTGGGAAACCACGATGAACCCCGAAAAGCGCACTCTTTTGCAGGTGAAAGTAGATGATGCGGTAGAAACGGATCAGATTTTCACGGTGCTAATGGGTGATGCGGTTGAGCCTCGCAGGCGCTTCATAGAAGAGAACGCTCTTGATGTTAAGAATCTTGATGTCTAGGTTTGAAATCAGATGAAGCGTAGTGAGGTCTTAGCGTTAAGCCTTTGACTCACTACGCTTCATTCTAAAGCGAAAACTAAAAACACAAAATCCTGGCTACTTAACACTGCTTGAAAAGATGCATAGCGACTTTACAATCAGTTTGCATCATTAACTCTCCGCTTTGTCATCCGGCGTTCGCGTGGCTGTGTATTCATCTAAATCGAGGCGTTCTGATTCAGCAACGCCATGTTGATTGTAATAGCCGCCGGGCGCGAATTGCCCTGACTCGCCAAGGTCGAGCGAGCGCTGGTCGTTTGCCGGATTAACTTCTTCAGCCGCGTTCGGCGTATTATCCGGTTTCAAATCAGGGTCAGCGTTGCTCTCTTCCAAAGAGGTTTTTCTGGAATTGTCATTTGTCATTGATCTACTCCTTGTTACGGACGTTTAGTTGCTGGACTAGCGCCGATTCGCGAAAGCGCTCGACGCTGAAACGAGAAAACTTGAAAGGTGTGCCGGGCGCGATGCCCGCTTTACGCGCTGCGATATCAACCTGCTGGCGCGCCGTCTCGACCCCTTGAAGATCGGGTAAGAGTAATCCGCGATGCCTGCCGCTTTCATCCTCGACGATCACTCCGTAAACCTTCGGATCGAGTTCCTCAAATTGGGCTGGCTCGGGAATTGAAAGTACATCAACCGAGTAACGTAAGTGTGACAATTCTTCAGGCATGACTGGCGGAAAGCG
>JACCVS010000825.1 GCA_013698055.1 Acidobacteriota bacterium | reverse complement strand
CCCCACGCCGGGGAAGCATTAGCCGTGAACTATTACAAGATGGGTATTGGTGGCGTTTGCCACCGTAGAAAACAATATAACCTTGGACGTCAGGGTTGTTCTGCAATTCATTGGCGAAATTATCCAGCCTGGCCTTCTCGTCTTCACAACATACATCCCCGAACTCATCGAACTTTCGAGCTTCGGGAGGCACAGTGATGGCATGAGCATTAGCAACAGTCATGCAGAAGAGCATTATGAATAATGACCAGGCTTTTCTCATATCTCTAACCTTTCCTTGGCGGCTCTGCCTTGAGGTCTGACATTGTCGGGATCGAGACTTATTTTTTATAGGTCTCCGCCACAAACTCATTAAAGAGCTTATTCAGATTTTCCGGTTCGTAGACCGCAAATCCGTCAGCATTGGGGTTCCCAAATCTAACTGCATCCTCTTTACTTTTTTCATGGGCGATGGCTTCTTGTAAGTAAGCGGTCTTGAATTTTGCTCCAAGCGGAGTCGCGACAAATTTGTCGTGTTCTGCTTTGTCCGCTTCTGTGAAATCCAACTTACCGCCATTTCCGGTAATCAGTTCCGCCATATTTGAGGTCCTGACATATTTCAAAACCTGCTGACCCGAAGTTCCTTGAAAATACGCGATCAGGCTGGTCAGTTCTTTGAGCGAAAACTTCGTTGTGAAGCTTTGCTGCAAGCCTTCTTTTATCCATCGTTCGGTCGGAAAATTTGTTCTGATTGCGTCTTCGGTGATCTTGTCGGCCATCTTTATCAATTTATCATAATTGCTTCTGACAAACGATTTTTGATCAGGCGTTAATTTAACATTGATTTTGAGAGCGTCATCAAAACCCGCGATTCGATTTTTTCTTTCCTCGTCCACTGCGGCTTTAATATCTGCTCCACTTTTGCTTCCCGGCAGTGAAGCCAATTGTTCTTCGATACCGACGTAGGGATGCATCGAGAAGGTTAGATCGACCAGTTTGTTGACCGATGCAGGGTTTGACATTACGCCATTAGTTTTTTGAGTTTGAGCGGAAGGCGATTCGTCCGGAATCTGCTTATAGAACGAAAAAATTGAATATATCTGATATTGGGTCCCCGAATCCTTGATAACGGATTTGACATCCTCAAAAAGCAGATTGATAACCTGCTTCTTTGTTTTACCCGCCAGGTCTTTGCGCCTGTCCCATTTTTCGGCGACCGCCGCGGCGTCTTTTTGATCGGGTGTCGATTTTGAAACTACTCCTTTGAGTTCCTTAACCAAAGCGGCAAGTGATTTTGCATCAAGCGGTCTATCGGAATCAGTTTGTGCCATTGCACTAAAACTTGAGAATGAACACAAAAGCACCAAAGCTACTATGAACTTTGTCCAATTAATTCTTGTTTTGGATGTCCTATTCATTTTATTTTAGCTCCTCAAAATATTATCAGCTTCCACCTTGCCATTAACCTTCCCCTTTCCTATCCATTAAACGAGAACTGACTGAAAAGTACGACAGGAAAACCGCCGGGTTAGAATTACCTTGTTGACTTACTCCTAGTCTTCTAAGTCGGCTACCTGAGACTCATATGGAGCGTGTAATGTGCCGAGGGGTGTGCCACTACATAGACATAATAATCTCCAGTCTTCGGGACTCTACCCGCCCACCTTTGGTCGTCATTATCCTTGGCCCCGAACTTCGCCGGCTCACTTGTGTAAAAGTCCGGCGATTCGCTCACGACGAACGACGCCCGGTTGTCACCTTCACGCTGCCAGGAAAGGCGCACCGTCAGGACACTGCCCTTGCGCGCGCGGATCACGTAGCCGTCATGTGACTCGCCGCCGATGAAGCCGCGCACAGTAGGGGCCAGGCTCCGCAATCTTCTGGGGGTCGAAGCCTCAATTTGTTCGACGGCAACATCGGGAGTGGCAAATGAGCGTTTGGACTGTGAGTTGTTTGTCCCACTATTGATCTGTCTTAAATTATTTGCCCAATCTCTGATGACTCTGGGTGTCGCTCTGCCGCCTTCGTTAAAATATCTGGTCTTTTCATCCTGGCGGAAGATGGCTGCGTGGATCGTTCTGCTGACCAAATCAACCGCGATGGCCGATTCCAGATGCGTGCAGGCGTGAATCAGACAGCCGCTTGAGAAGAGATAATTTCCTTCCTTTGTGACGGGGTTGAGGGTCTCGAACGATTCCATGAACGAGCCATACTTATTGCCCAGAACCTTTTTCATGCGGGCTTGGATCACAGGATTCTTGAGGAGACTGTCGGAGTCCTGACCTGCCACTGCGGCGATGTCGGAGGGCAAGGCGGGGCGTCTGGTTTTTGCTGTTTGTGCCGTCGCGGAAAAGCACGAAACTAATACGATCAATAAAAGAGATGCTGTTCTATTCATAGCTTGACCTCGTGGTTTCGACTCCGGCCCGGCTATAAGATGGTTACTCGGAAGGTTTTTTGCAATGGGGACGCGCCGACCTCTCAAAGATTCCTGACTATTTTATTTGATTCCGCCGATTGCGCTAAGTAGATTTGATTTTCACGCGCTTTTTTAATTTGTCTAAATATTTGATGTCCTCTTTGTTGCTAAAAAGCTTTATCCGGGAACAGTTAGTGGTGCTTAAATCATCCTTTGCGCCGTAGGCATAGACGAGATATGTTTTGCCGACCTCAAAACCGTAACCGCACATGGCACTGTTTTTGTTGGTTGTGATTGCGACCTCTTTAGAAAACGTGCCTTTCCACGACTTCTCAACTTTGATCTTTACGGTTACTTCATACTCTGATTTCGGAGTTATTGAAATAACTTCGCCGGAAAAGATAACGGTTGAATTGTTAAAGGCTTCTTTGACCTGCGCGTTCAAGGGCCTATTGCTGGCCACGCAGGTACAGGCGAATGAGTATTCCGCCGATGCCAAGAGCAGCAACGAAAAGACGAACAAAATGAATTTGACTTTCTTCATAAGACCCATAACCTTTTCACCGCCATCGTCGGTCTCTTACAAACTATATTTTCATTATTGAATTCTTCAAGGGATTGAAGCAAATATGCTGGAAGAAAATAACGGAACGCTTGTGGCGTAAAAAGCGGAAGTTTACTGTGATACTTTTCCAGGATTTCCTGATTGATTGATTCCTACCTGAGAGGCGCGAATACATTTCCAAGCTCTTCGCATTTCGCACACTGGTGGAGAGCAATATTCTCCTTCGACGGGCGTGGAACAGAAGAGAAAGCCTCAACAATCCGGGATCGAAGTTTGTTGATTTGTGTGTTTGGTTTAGAGTAAGTCGTGCAAGGAAACGCAATCTAACTTCTTTCATATCCCTATGCCCGCTGCGGCGAGAACTTGAATTGTTGCCGCCCGCGCATCGCGCGCCAGCATTTGAGGGTCGCGCTCCCAGTATTCGGGTCTGAAGATTTCAACGCTCGTGACGCGGTCATATCCAATTCGCCGGAGCGCGCCGATGATCTCTTTGAGCGGCAGAATGCCGAGGCCGGGAAGCAGGCGGTGACGGTCTTCCAGTTGCTCGCGGGGCAAGTCTTCCGCGTCGTTGATGTGAAAGATGAAAAGCTGCTGGGCATCGAGCGCATCAATTGATTCGATCCGCGAGCCGCCCGCGTAGAAGTGGAAACTATCAATCACGAGGCCGACGTTAGGACGAGTTAATCGTCCTACGATCTCAGAAGCCTGCGCGAGCGTCTGCACGCTGCAACGGGGCTGGCCTAGAAACTCGAACGCGAGCGCGACATTGTGTCTCTCGGCGATTCTGCCAACCTCTTCCAGCACGCGCACGGACTCTCCGATGACATCAGACTGGCTTTTATCTTCAGGTAATAGACTCGGAACGACGACGACATACGGGCAGTTGATTTCAGAACCAATGCGGCATAGTTCCTCGCATTCTTCCAAGAGTTTCGCGTGCGCTTCCGCGTCTCTAAACGTGATGCTCTCGATTGAGTTAATGCTGTAAGGCTCAATCCCATGTTCGTCGAACAGCCTTTTCAAATCGGCGGTCGAGTTTGCTTTGAGGAAAGCCCTGAGCTTTGACGCCCAGATTTCCAGGCAATCAAACCCGGCTGCGCTCGCGGCGCGAATGTCCGAGGCGAGGTCTGCTCGCATCGTGGTCGCACCATTCAGTGCTAGTTTCATTCAGAACTCCTTAACATAATTCTTAATCCGGCACGCGCGAATTTATCACACTTAAGATGTTTCGCTCCGCCTTGATTGCCGCGCCTGATTCCGCATCGAAGAAAGCAGCCCTTTCCATCTCGAACTGCACCCAGACGTGCGTTTCCAAGTCGGCGCGAAAATCCGCCGCCGCGCGCGCGATAATCTTTTCGCCGCCTGAAAGTCGCAGGAAGACGAACGTCTCGTTGCCCATCAATTCCGTCACATACACGGTCGCAGGTGTCCAGCCTTCATGCTCAAGCAGCGAAACGTGAACGTGTTCCGGGCGAATGCCGAGCATGACACGCTCGCGCCCGTTCGTCAGGTCGAGTTGAGAATCCAGGAGCGGAATTGTGAGGTTGTCATTCGCGAACAGTCGCGCGCTGGTGTCCGCGCGTCCTTCCATAAAATTCATGCTGGGGCTGCCGACGAATTCCGCGACAAAGCGGTTGGCCGGATGATTGTAAACATTCATCGGCGTGTCGAACTGCTGAAGACGGCCTCCGCGCATCACCGCCACGCGATGCGCGAGCGTCATGGCTTCCGCCTGATCGTGCGTGACGTAAACGGTCGTCGTTCCCAACTCGTGCTGCAAGCGTTTCAACTCGCCGCGCATCTGCATTCTGAGCCGGGCATCAAGATTAGAAAGCGGTTCGTCCATCAAATAGACTCTCGGCGAGCGCACGATGGCACGCGCTAACGCGACGCGCTGGCGCTCTCCGCCTGAAAGATCACGCGGCCTGCGTGCGAGCAAGCCATCAATCTCCAACATGGCGGCGACCTGATTGACACGTCGCTCAATCTCCGCCCGCGCGGTCTTTCGCACGCGAAGCGGGTAAGCGATATTTTCGGCAATCGTCATGTGCGGGTAGAGCGCGTAAGACTGAAAAACCATCGCGATGTCGCGCTGTTGCGTCGGAATGTCATTAACGCGCTCCTGACCTATCAGGATGTCGCCCGCCGTCACGTCTTCAAGCCCCGCCAGCATCCTGAGCGTCGTCGTCTTCCCGCAGCCCGACGGCCCCAAAAGGACGACGAACTCGCCGTCTTCAGTGGAAAGCGTCAAGTCGTCAACCACAACCACTGAGCCGAAGCTCTTACTCACATTTTTGAAATGGACATTCATCGTTTACCGGAGAGCCTATCCCTTAACTGCGCCGAGCGACAATCCACGCACCAGATACCGCTGAACGGCGAGCGCGAAGACGAGTATCGGAATCATCGCCACGACCCCGGCGGCGCTCATCACGCCCCATTCGATCTCATACTGCGTGACACGCCCGGCGATGCCGACGGGGAGTGTCATCGCCGCGTCCGTCTGCGTCAGCGTGAGCGCGAACAG
>JACCVS010000822.1 GCA_013698055.1 Acidobacteriota bacterium | reverse complement strand
CAATCAAAAAGCCCACCAGGTCAGTATCGAATCTACCTCGACGGAAGTGAAATCCCAGATCATAATTGTTGCTTAACTCCGAGCGTTGCTTCGAGACCGGAAGTCCCGTCGAGACGGCATCACCTCCGGCGGTCGTCCCGATTGTTCCGCCAAGATTAACAGCGCTCGTGTAGTCAACCTCGAAGCCGTCTCCCGTCAGGCCGAGCGTGCCGAGGTCTGTGATATTGGGCGCGCGGAAACCCCGACTGTAATTGAAGGAAATGCTAAAGCCAGCTGTTGGAGTAATGACCGCGCCAACGCGCCCCGAAAAATCGTCAACACGCAAGCTGTCATCCGGCCACAGAGGTTGATTGCCAATAAGGGGACTGTCGCTGGCACGCGAGCGATAGGAAGCGACGTTGTAACGCAGCGCCGTGCTCAGACGGAAGACTCCCGGTACAACGTCATAAACATCCTGCGCGAAGAGTCCGAACGTGAGGTAACGAGCTTCATCGGGCACTCGCGGGCGAGAGGGCGTAGAGTTATTATTGACCGGATTAAAAGTGAAAGCCGGTGTGTTCACGCGCTCATGATAGGTGTCGCCACCGATGAGAAAAGTGTGCTGCGGTGAAAAGCGTTTGTCCAGATAGAAGTTAAAGCCGACGACGTTGGTTCGCTCGTACTGGTGTATGATTCCCGCAAACGGATTGCCTTGCCCACCCTGGTTCACGCGCTCTTCGCGCTGGCTGTTGAAGGAAACGGTGCCGGAGTAATTATCAAAGAATCCGACGCCTTGCTTGAGGTAACGGGCGTAGAAGAAATCAAGCATCAGGTTACGCAGGTCTGCGATGAGGTTGCCGTCGCCGCCCAGAAGCTGATCGTAACGTTTGCCCCCGTCTTGCTGATTACGCTGGTAATGAAAAACCAGTTGCTGGTCATTCTCCGGCGAGTAATTGAGATGAAGCGTGCCGCCGTATTGTGTGAAGGCTGTGTCGGTAAGGCGGGTGCCGAGAATGTCGGAGGATAGACCAAGAAAGCGTGTCAGCGCGGAGTGTGTGTCAATGCCATTTGCAGGACGCAGGTTATTGATGCGGCGGGAAGCCACGTTGGCGAGGAAGCCGAAATGCTTCGTGCCGTAGGTGAGCAAAGTGTTTCCGCCGAAAGAGAGATTGGCGCTCGAAAAATGGGTATTAAACTCGCCGTGAGTCTCGGGCTTGTCACCGCCATAGCCGGGCACGCGAGATATTAGTTGAACCGTGCCGCCGAGGGAGTCCGAGCCATATTGCGCGCTGTTTGGCCCGCGCAGGATTTCGACGGCGCGCAGCCCTGTTGGCTCATTGAGATTGAAGAAAGTGCTGACGCCGCCGCGTTGCGTCGAAGTAGTGTAGCGAACGCCGTCAACGTAAACAGCCACGTTTTTACCCGTCAGGCCGCGCACGAAGATTTGTCCAATTGTCGGACTCGTGCGCTGAAGAGAAACTCCCACTTCTTCGTCAGCGGCTTGTGCCAGCACATCCGTTGTCCGAAGGCGCAGGGCATCCTCAGTGATGATGTTGACTTGCTGCGCGATACGATCTTTGTCTTCGGCAACTCCAATCTCAGCCGTCACCGTCACCTCTTCGGATAGCTGATTGATTTCCAGTACGATGCTGACATCCGTATTGCTGCCGGGATTGACCGTCGCTGCAACCCGACGCGGACTAAAATCGGATCGGGAAGTCTGGACAACGTAAGTGCCGACAGGTAAGTCATTGAAGCGAAAACGGCCTTCAGTGTCAGTCTCCATCGTTGTAATAATTGCCTGTTGCGCGTTGATGAGCGACACTCTGGCGCGATCTACGACTGCTCCGCTTGAGTCTTTAACGGTGCCTGTGATGCTGCCACCCGAGAGTTGCTGCGCGGGCACAGCAGCAGCCATGATGAGTAACAGGAAACTTACGGACAGAATTAACACGTTATTTTGGCGCACGAGGATCATATTCCACTCCGTCATAAAGTTATTGCAAGATAGGACAAAGTTGCTCGCATCATAACACCATCCAATTTATATAGTGCCAGGGTTTAATTATCTTGTCGGGAAAGCGTTGCTGCTTGACAGAAAAGTCCCCCTTGCCCCATAAAACCAGGAGCACTTGAGAAACAATCTGACCGGCAATCAGTCGTACATATTACATAGATAACTTGATGATAACTATTTCACGTCGGGCGCGAGCGTATTTCAAAAGTATTAGAGCGATACCTTCTCAGATAGATTGTTTATCTTCTAAGAGAAAAAACGCCTCGCTAAATAATGCGTGACATGTAGCGATGTGAATTGGCGATGTGTTGAAAGAAAAATATGAGCAAACGCGCTCTCATCACAGGAATAACCGGGCAGGATGGCTCATATCTGGCCGAGCTTTTATTGGATAAAGGCTATGAGGTCTTCGGACTCGTGCGCCGCTCAAGCTCTGTCAGCAGGTCGCGCATAGATCATCTCACACGAACGCCTGACGAAGAGCCGGGTAAGCGTATCCATCTTCTTTATGGCGACATGAATGATGGAATCTCGCTCAATCGCATTGTGCGCGAGGTCGAGCCTGACGAGGTTTATAATCTGGCCGGACAGAGCCATGTGCGAGTCAGTTTTGAGATGCCGGAGCATACGGCTGACATTGATGCGGTTGGAACTCTGCGCCTCCTCGAAGCAATCCGTGAAGCCCGACCGGGCGCGAGGTTTTATCAAGCATCCTCTTCGGAATTGTTCGGCAACCCGGACATCTCGCCGCAAAACGAATTGACACCGTTTCGTCCGCGCTCGCCTTATGCCGTTTCAAAACTCTTCGCTTACTGGATGACGGTTAATTACCGTGAAGCCTACGGGACGTTTGCTCTCAACGGAATTCTGTTCAATCACGAATCGCCGCGACGCGGTGAAACGTTCGTCACGCGCAAAATCACTCTGGGCGCAGCGCGCATCAAACTGGGTCTTCAGCAGAAATTGACGCTTGGAAATTTAGATGCCCGGCGCGACTGGGGATATGCGCGAGATTACATGGAAGCCGCATGGTTGATGTTGCAGCAGCCGGAGCCTGACGATTACGTCGTCGCCACCGGCGAGTCGCATAGTGTTCGCGAGCTACTGGACGAGGCTTTTGGCTATCTTGATCTGGATTGGCAACGTCACGTTGAAACAGATGTCAAGTATCTTCGCCCCTCAGAGGTGAATTCCGTTCTGGGGGATTCAAGTAAAGCGCAACACATACTGGGATGGAAGCCGCGAACTACGTTTCAGGAACTAGTGCGAATGATGGTGGATGCTGATATCACAGTTGCTAAATCTGAGAGTGAGGCGTGTTAGGTTAGGGAAGTCGTGATAACATTAAACCCCTCTTGGACTACAAAGCAGATGACAATGCGGAAAATAGAAACGGTGAAACTGCCCTGATAACCGCTCCTTGAAGAAACCACGCAGAGGACGTTAAATTATTCGTTCAAGCTGTCGCGGTGCAATGATCTAGCGATGGAGGCATTGTTTTTGGAAGTCCGCGTCCGATAACCCCTGCTACCTCGAAATATTTTATGGAGATCGACTCTTATTCCAACTATTTAATTGCCATTAGATTAACGTCAACAGGTGCGTGCGCACGCACCTAAAAGCATTCTCTTGCCCAGATCAATCCAGAGAAGCTTCTACTGGATTGATCGTAAACCAACCGTACGGAAGGAATTAATGAAGAACATGAAAAAACGTCTCTCTACACCCCTAACAGCCATAGCCCTTATCTTCACTATGTCTGTTGTTGCTTTTGCTGCCGTTAGACTGAGCAAAACCTCTTTCACTGATAACGGGACAACGCTGACATCAGGCGGGAAGCTCACCGGACTCGGTAACGGGGATGTGACAATCCTCATCTCGACCACCGGCACAGCCTCGACGACCTGCACGAACCCAGGTGGAAATAACCCTCCAGGACAGCAGACGCCTGTCTCGCCGTCAGGGTCTACGACCATCCCTTCAGATCAAATCAAGAACGGCTCACTCACTTTTAGCTTAACAACGCTCGCGCCAACGGTGACGGCTGAACAAGCAGGCTGCCCACGCCCGTTTACGGCGACAGTCACGGA
>JACCVS010000758.1 GCA_013698055.1 Acidobacteriota bacterium | reverse complement strand
TGGGTTGACGAGCGCGAACGTTATCTGGCCTCTCGCCTGCGCTATGACGGGCGTGATCGTTATTACGATTCGGAAGTATGGGGCGCGGAAGAGTTGGATTCTTACGGCGACTGGACTTACGTCAACGAGTACGGTTGGGTCTGGCGTCCGCACTCAACCGCCATCAACAACTATCGCGACTGGGCACCGTATCGCTACGGTCATTGGGCATGGGTTCCGCCTTACGGCTGGACGTGGGTGGGCGATGAGTCGTGGGGCTGGGCACCTTATCACTACGGTCGCTGGGTCTATTACGACAATAACTGGTGCTGGTCGCCGCGCGGTTACAACAATCCGCGCCGCAGAGCATGGTGGCGTCCCGCGCTCGTCGTCTTCGTTTATATCCCGACCTCCTGGGGTGAGCAGGTCGGCTGGTATCCGCTGAGGCACGGCCAGCGCGATCCGCGCGGGCGTCACTACCGGCGGCTTGAAGCTCTTCGCTCAAACGATCTGGCAAGATTGCGGCGCACCAATCCCGCGTACCTTCGCGCCATCACGACTCTGCCAGCGCGCGATTTCGGGCGGCAGGCGGCGCGGACGCAGGCAGCGTCAAACGAGATTGCACGCCGCGCGATGACGGCCGAGCCTGTGAACGGGCGTTTGCCCATTGCGCCAATCGACGGGGCGAGAACGAACGAATTTGACAGGCGCGGCCCGCGCGCAATCGCTGCGCGTCCGCCGAGGTCAAACGGTGGCGGCGATGCCCCGGCATTGCTGGATCGCCCGACCGGAGCGGCGACACGCACTCCCGGTGTGCCGCTCGACGGAGAGCTTCGCCGCACGCGTCTCTACAACGGGCGCGAGCCGCGAACCGTCTCGAACGGGGGAGAGAACAATGGAAGCAGTAGCAGTGTTGGCAATCCCGCAGGTGTTGACCCCGGAAACACCGGTGCTGTCGCGCGGCCTGCGCGCGTGCGCGGCCTTGATCGTCAGCCCGTCGAGCGCGGTACTCAGGGAGGGAATGATGGTAACTCCGGCACGACGCCCTGGTACGAGCGTCCCGCCAGACCTGCGCGCGTGAATCCAAGGGATGAGCGCAGGCCATCGTCAACGCCACCGCCAAGCATAGAGCAGCCTGATGGCGGCGCTACTGAAGCCTCGCCTGCTCCTGCTCCTGCGCCGCGCGCGCGTCCGCGACGTGATGATAACGATGGCGGTGAAATTGAGACGCGCCCCGCGCGAAGACCGGAAACGAGACCGGATTTCAGACCTGAGCCTAGACCTGAGCCTCAACCGGAAAACAGGCCGGAGCCACAGCCCGAACGGCGTCCAGAGTCACGCCCGGAACCGAGGGATGAGCCGAGGCCAGAACCGCAATTTGAGCGGCGTCCCGAACCAAGGCCAGAGCCGGAGAGACCACAATCGAGACCGGAACCGAGAGAGGAGCCGAGGCCAGAGCCGAGACCCGAACCCAGACCCGAGCCGCCGACCCAACGCGAGGAACCGAAACCTGAATCGAGGCCGGAGCCGAGACCGGAACCGCCGACCCAACGCGAATCGCCACCGGCACGCGAGGAGCGACCAGCCACTCCGGCACGTGAGCGCAGCGATGATGCGTCTGAGCGTCCATCTGGACGCGACAACAAATAGGAGACCGCTAACCAGTTTTGCGAGCGGCTTCTTTCAGATAACCGAAAGGAAAAATCATGAGACGACTAATCCGAATCACGCTGTACGCTTCACTGTTGATGACATGCGCCGTGTCCTCACTCGCACAGAATAGGGAGCGCACGGTGGATGCCTCTCACACCTCATCCGCCACCGCGACAAGGGCGGCGCTCGACCCAAGCTATATCCCGCACGGGTCGAAGGTCTTCGTCAACTACATTCAGGGCATGAACGGTTTTGAGAATTATCTGGTCGCAGCCTTTAAGAAGAAGAAGGTTGATCTTCTGGTCGTAACCGACCGCGCACAGGCTGATTTCGAGATTACGGGATACGCCGAGCACAAGAGGGCTGGCTGGGCCAAGATCATCTTCGGCGGCGGCCTGCCCGAATCCGAAGCGAGTATTCAAATCGTCAATCTCAAAACCAGCGTTGTCTCTTACGCCGTCGGCTCGTACAAGGTGGATGCCATCAACGGCAAGAAGAGCACCGCCGAGCACCTGGCGAAGAATCTACGACAGAAGATGGAGAGAGACGATAAGAGGAAGTAAGCAGTTTTCAGTTTTCGTTTTTTAGTTTTCAGAAAAAGCAGCTTGTCTGTTCTTAAAACTGAAAACTGGAAACTCAAAACTCACTAAGAGGCCATCATGCAAACCAGAGATTTACGTTATCGCGCAAGCGCGCTCCTGGCCGTTTGTCTGCTAGTGATCTCTCCCTTTGTTCAAGTCGGGTTCGCGCAGAGTCGAGTTGAAACGCAGCTTAAGCCCGATGTCCGTCGCGCGCTCGCGACACGGATTCGCGAATCCGTCAAAGACTCGCGCGAGAATGGCTATAAGCCGATGCGAAGCAAGGTGACGCTGCCCGAGCGCCAGTCCCTCGCGAAAACCGGCGATGAAGCAAATGCTGAAGATGGAACGCGGAGGCGTCCGGCGCGCGTCATCCGTCAAAAATCCGCGACAAGCGATGCCACACAGGATGCGGCTTCGTACCCGCGCATCCTCGCAGGCACGCCGCTCAGTTGGATTCTGCACACGTCGCAACTGAGCCTGACATCCACAGCCGGGACGAATGAGCAGTATGTTGATGCTTCAGGCGACCTCGTTGCTGACGAAAGGACGACTTTCGACACGAGCGGCGGCTCGTTCGACATCGCGGTCGGTCGCTCAGGCGCGCGTTACGAAGTCTTTTCTGCCACGATCAACAACCGCCGCGTCGGCACGCTCGTGGTCGCCTCCGATACAAACGGCGATTACGTCCGCGATGCTTCGAGTACGTTCGACCTTGAGCGCGACTTCGGTTTGCCTTCCGCCGCCTCGGTCGTCTCAGGCCGCTCAACCGCAGGGCGCGAGTTCGTCATCGTCTCGTCGAGCGGTTATTACAATTTCGACATTCCGTCCGACCCGGACAACGAGCTTTCGGCGGGCGTAGTCCTGCTCGTGCGTGACACCGCCACGAATGGTTTCGACACGTCGCGCTCGCGCTCGCTCGTCCGCGTCGGCAGCAACGAACTGAACAACGCTAATGCGCTCGCGCTTCTGCCGAACAATGATCTGCTGATTGCTGACTTTGATTCCAACGAGTTGCGTATCGTCCGCGATACGGACGCCGACGGCATCCCAGACAGGCTTGATCCGATTCCCTTTTACAGCTACCAGTATTCGACCGACGCGCCGCTCGACATCGCCGCCAACTCGCGCGGCGTAGTCTTCTCGCATTCCGTTGGCAACGACACGGTGATGCTCGCCATTTACGACGACAATCACAGCGGCTACGCAGAGCGTGATGAGGTCGCCGTCGAAGGTCTCTCGATTGACAACAACTTCGCCTTTCACGGCTTGACGACGGATCGCGAGGGAACTATTTATGTGATTGAGAACGCATCTGGCGCAGCCGACCTTACCTCTCTGGGCGGCAATCTCGGCACGCCGCAGATAGACGCCTTTCCCGA
>JACCVS010000726.1 GCA_013698055.1 Acidobacteriota bacterium | reverse complement strand
GTCCGACAGATTGCTTACCAGAGCATACAACTTTTCACTCTCTTCCGTCGTATGATAAACCGATTTGTCAGGTTATTCTCTGAAAAGCTCGACCCGTTTATCAAACTCGAAGAAGATTGGAGCAATTTGATGCGATACTTTCTGTTAATTTGTGCCTTGCTGACGATGACGACCACGGCTGCACAGGCGGGCAAGATGAAGACCTCTGAAGACCTGATCCGGGAGATGCAGAAAAAACATGCGAAGTCCTGGTACAAGACTCTGACGTTTGTGCAGAAGACTACGGAGCATCACGCGGACGGCACGAGCAAGGTGTCAATCTGGTACGAGGCTTTCACCGCCCCCGGCAAGCTGCGAATTGACTTTGACCCCATCAAAGATGGCAACGGAATTCTCTTCGCCAACTACACGCTCTATAGCTTCAAAGACGGAAAGCAAGCCAATTCGCGCCCCTTCGTTCATCCGCTCCTCCTTCTCGGCTTCGACGTTTACTTTCTGCCAATCGAAGAAACCATGGCCAAGCTCAAAGACATGAAATTCGATTTGTCTGAGCTTCACGAAGATGTATGGCAGGGGCGACCCGTCTATGTGGTCGGAGCTAAAGCCGGGGATTTGAAATCACGCCAGTTCTGGATTGATAAGAAAAATCTCTACTTCGTGCGCTTGCTTGAGCCGACCGCCAAAGACCCCGCTATCATGCAGGAAACGCAATTCAACAAGTATGAGCGCGTTAAAGGCGGCGGTTGGGTCGCGCCAGAGGTGATCTTCATGGTCAACGGCAAGACAGTAGTCACCGAAGAATATACGGAGATTCGCGGCGGCGTCCAACTTGATCGCAAGCTCTTCGACCCGCAACACTGGCGCGACGCCACTCATTGGAGATGACGCTCAAGGAAGAGTGAATCCGATGAAAGGTATAAATAGGCCCAGAGTCTTTACAGTTTCAAAGGCTGTCAGCAAACCAATGCTCATCCCTTCACCTACCTGCTTGCTCTTTTAGGTTTCGATGTTTACTTTCTAGTCATCAAGGAGTAGGCTGCAACAACTAATGAGTACGTAGATCAATGAAAGGGAGTTGAAACATGTCAAAATCTATCACTTTAATACGGGGTGTTTTAATAGCAGTTATAGTTGTAAGCGGTATTATGCTTGTAGCATGTAACAAAGATGGGGCATCTTCAACAAGCTCATCCTCACAAACAAGCGGTGTGACAATTAAGGACCCGGATGGCACCTATAAATATTTTTCTGACCCGAGCATTACTAAGCAGCCACAAAAAGATGCCGTGTTTGGTAATGGGCAGACCATAAGTATTGAATACGACGGTAGCAAGAGTAAAGAGGGGGGGGGCGATAGCTTGTTCTATGAGCTTTACTATGTTGATACAGAGGGCAGTGTCAGGGTAATGACTGGAGCCACGTTTGATGGAATAACCAAGGGCACATTCAGCACTAACAGCAAAGTATATGACTCTGATGCCGATGGTCGCCCGGGATTTATGAAAGTTATTATCGTTCAAAATGCTAAGTTCGTCGGCGGCGAGCAGGGCTTCACCGGTAAGGAAGTAAAGTTGGGTATGTATCCAATTAAGTTCGAGATTAGCAAATAGCGCATTGCTCAATGGAAAAAGTATTCCTTAGGCTGAGGAGAAACAAATGAAAAAAACAATTTTACTTGTCACGTTAATTTTATTTGGCGCGTCTGTCGGTTTAGCGCAGAAAAAGATGTACGAGCCAAAAAAAGGCAGCGCGGAACGAAATGCCTTGATGAACGCCATTCGTGTTTATGACATTGCCCGTAACAGCGATTTGGAGGGCGAGATTTTTGGGATTAACGCATTGAAGGTTCAAGGGAATTGGGCATTTGCGAGCGTTGAGCGCACCAATCTGCCAGAGGCCGGAACAGGAACGCATCTGGCGTTTCTGCGAAAATCCGGCGCGGGCTGGAAACTTATGTGGAGCGATTACAATGACAACAATGAAGTCGGAGGTGACGCGCTGACAAGATTGCGGAAAAAGTACAAAGACTTTGCCCAAGCATTAGCAGATTTTGCTGAAAGCCAGTTGGCCGGTTAGGAATGAATCAAGAGAATGTCGAACATTTTGATTTCTGACCTACGCCGTCTAAGGATTCACGGCGACGGCAAGCTATTGATTTACAACCTAGATGGCACGGTGGTTTAGAAATCCCAGAAGCTGCCCAACACCACGTAAACAAAAAGGAGCGTGAAATGTGAAAACCATTATTTGTCTAGTTTTGATCGTCATCTGCGCGACGCAGGTTACTCCGGCGCGGAAGTTAACGTTAATCGAAAACATAGACGCTATCAACGTTGCACCATTCTCGACAGCAACTTCGAGCGGGTCCCCGGCATTACCGGATTTAATTGTCCGAGGAAATGAATTTGAATTCGTCGGCAATAAAATTGTTAACGTCTATGTTTCCAATAACGGCACTCTTTCCTCAAGAGGCTGCCGCCTGGCGTTGACCGTTCGCAAAATTGGTGCCTCCAGTGTCGGCAGAGTGGTAACAGCCCAAATCCCCAGACTTCAACCGGGCAAGTACGTGAAAATCGTGGTGGATGCGACGAGCATTCTACCCGTCAATGTCAATCTTAAAGACACAACCTTCAAGGTGGTGGCTGACTCAACCAGCATCAACCCTGAATTAAATGAAGACAATAATGAGAAATGGCACAACTTACCGTGATCTAAAGAGGCTCAGCAACGATCAGGCTGACAGCGCGGCGCAGATGATACATGTCCTGGTCTTTAGGATTGTGCGCCGATTCGTTCAACCTGCCACCCCTTCTTTCGACGGCAACCAGCGTCATCTCGTTTTTACTTCAATCACGATTGAGCGGAGGACTCGGTAATTGCCTTCCGGCCACTCAGTTTATTTGCTGAAGCAAATGAAGAATATCACGTTTCCAATCCCACGCCCGTACCTTTCATTGTTAAAAAGATACGGCCACCGGGCGAGTGACCGTATCTTTTCGTTTTTTCTGTCTATATGTCTAACTGAACACAGCCAACTGATGTTCGATTGCAGCGGCAGTGCTTTTGTGGATGCTTGCAAGGTCAAAGCGACTGAGACCCAAAAGCGCCAGGCGGTCGGAGCCGAGGATGTCGAGCGCCGCGACCCTTTGCGGCTCATCCGCATGAGCAATAGCGTTTGCAACATGAAGCAATAAAGCTGACGGAGCATTTATCCGCATCACATCATGGTGAGTTTGCACGGCGGCTGTTAAAGCGCGCGGCACGCCACAGGATTCCAACACCCACTGGCTGACCTGCGCGTGATCAACGCCGAACTCCGCAACTTCGCGCTCGCAACGCTCATCTTCTTTCAGCTTGATTATTTCGTTCATCTCTGCCGGGAAAAGATTGCAAAGTAACATTGCCCCAATATCATGCAGCAGGCCAAGCGTGTAAGCATCTTCGGGATCAACTATCCCTGTGCGCTCGGCGATTAATCGCGCGGCTGTTCCGCAACGAAGCGCGTGCTCTATGAAAACTTCGGGAAGTGGGTTTGACTCTTCCTGCCCCTGACTCCGCATGACCATCACGCGCGTTCGAGCTTCTCCCAAAATGAGGCAGGCCGCCCGAATATTTGTGGTCGCGGAGTCGGCAGAAGTCCCCGCGTTAGCCGCCCTGAGGGCGTCTGCGGCCAGCATGGGATCAGCTTCAACAGTGAGCATTAACTCGCTCAAAGGAGCTTCCTCCAACTCAATCGAGATAGAAGCTGCAAACGGCCTGAGACAGGCAGAGCCTGCCGCGATGCTCCGGCGAATCTGCGCGATGGTTTCAAGACTGCCGAAGGCTTGTACGACTTCCGGGTCGAACTGAGTCCCGGCGCAGCTCTGGATTTTATCGAAAGCCGTTTCATGATCGCAGGCTTCGCGGAACGGGCGTGGGCTGGTCATAGCATCGTAGGCATCTGCGACCGAGATTATTCGCGCCGCAAGAGGTATCTGCTCGCCATACAATGCCTCCGGATAACCGGTACCATCGAAATTCTCGTGGTGATAGCGCACGGCGTCCGCCACGTCGTGCATTTCGGGGACACTGGCGAGCATCCTCGCACCTCGCTCGGAATGAAGCTGCATGACCGTGCGCTCTTCTTCGGAAAGCGGGCCTGGCTTGAGCAGAATATGATCGGGCGTGCCTATCTTGCCAATGTCGTGCAGAAAACCCGCGAGCGAAATCTGTTCGAGCATTGAATCATCCAGTCCCATGCGGCGGCCAATAGCAACCCCGTAGCCGCTGACCCGTCGTGCGTGTCCGTGAACGTATTCGTCCTTCGCTTCCAGGGCATCTGTGATGGCGCGAACAAAACCCTGCGAGAGTTCTTTAAGATGAAGTGAGAGGCGCTGGTTGATGCGCTCAAGCTCATGCCGCGACTTGTTCGTTTCAAAGTGCTCAATGGCGCGACTGACCGTCAGCTGCAAGTCTTCATTAACCCAGGGCTTCGTCACATACTTATAAACCTGCCCGCAATTAATCGCCTCGACGAGGGCTTCGACATCGGTGTAGCCCGTCAAAATAATTCGTACCATGTGCGGTCGCAAATCCGCGGTCTGCTTGAGCAGTTCTATCCCGGTCATATGCGGCATTCTCTGGTCTGTGATAATCAGCGCAACGTCGTGCTGCTCAAGCAGTCGCAAAGCTTCCATGCCTGAATTCGCAGTAATGACGTTGTACTTCCTTCGGAAAAGTCTTTCGAGCAGGCGCAAATTGGCCGGCTCGTCATCAACAATCATGATTTTATAAGTCATCTGTTCACAAACTCCTTATCAGGATTCGCAGAGTTTTCACCCGCGTATTCAATTTCAGATTCTTCCACTTGATTTAGCCTGGCATTTACCGGGATTGAAACCGTAAAGGTTGTTCCCTCACCAAGCTCGCTCTCGACTTTGATCGAGCCGCCGTGACGCTCGATGATGCCGTAAATAATCGAGAGTCCAAGACCCGTTCCTTCGCCGACGGGTTTGGTTGTAAAGAATGGATCGAAGATTTTATTTTGATGTTCGGGGGTGATACCACATCCGGTATCTGAAATTGCAACCAGGACGGTGTCTCCTTCCAGCCGCGTTCGGATTTGAACGCGGCCTTCTCCACTAACGGCCTGCGCCGCGTTGACGAGCAGATTCATCCACACCTGATTGAGCTGTCCCGCATAACAACTGACGAGCGGCAAATCCCCATAATCGCGTTCGAGGATAATCCTGCTCTCGCCGTAGTAACGCGAGAGTAAGCGGGTGGTCGAGTCTATGCCTTCATGCAAATCAATCTTTTTGAATTCGGCTTCGTCCAAACGGGAGAAGACGCGCAGGTTCTGCACCACATCTCGGATGCGCTCGGACCCTTCCCGGCAATCCGCGATGATGGAGAAGAAATCTGCCGCGAGATTATTGTAGTCAATCTCTTCCTTGAGCTTACCGATTTCAGTGGCGACATCGGACGGAAGGGGTAAGCAATCATAAAACGCCAGCAGCTTCATCAGGCTATTTGAACACTCGCTCAAAACGCTCATGTTGCCGTAGATGAAGCCGGCTGGATTGTTCAATTCGTGCGCGATTCCGGCGGCGAGTTGTCCGAGGCTCGCCATCTTTTCGCTATGGACAAGCTGCGCCTGAAGGCGTTCAAGTTCGGTTTTTCGGTTTGCCAGCTCGACGTTCTGCTCTTCCAGATCGCGCTTATAGCTTTTCGACATCTTCAGGAGCGCGCGCCGTTCGAGACCTCTTTCAACGCATAGGTCAAGCACATCCAGGTCGCAGGGCTTAACCAGATAATCAAATGCACCCAAACGGACCGCATCCAGCACGCGCTGGGTGCGGTCAACACCGGAAATCATAATGACGATGGTGTCCGGGTAGCGCTCGACAACCTTGCGTAGAAGTTCCACTCCGCTCAGGCCGGGCATCTTCATATCCGTCAGCATCAGCGCGTATGGCTCACGAGCCAGATGAACGAGCGCCTCTTCGGCGGATGAAGCGGTCGTGCAAGGATAGTGCTCGCTCAAATATGTCGAGAAAAGATCGCGTACCGCTTCTTCATCATCAACGATGAGGATGCGCTTGTCGCTCTCCTCCATATATTCGAGGGGGCCGCTGGGCGTGACGACGAACTGCTGTTTCTCTAAAACATAGGACATAAGGTTGACCGGGAATCTGGTGATCAAATCATCGCGGGAAAGGAAATGCCTTGGGACTCATCCCAGGCTGAACGGGCAAGTTAAATCTACAAAGGGGTAAGACGATTTGTGTGTGAAGCAAGGTGGCTACGAATGCTGTATTTGAAGCTATCAGCTTGATGACAGTTGACTTGATTTCCGATGCCGGGCGCTGCACCGATCACCTGAGAACTATTGGCTGTGGCGAAACGGGACGCACGGGACATATTGCTGATGCATCTCACCCCATTGAGAGCTGATTACGGCTGTTTTTCAGCCGCTCATATCATTGTTTAGCATGGGCTATGCCAGAACCAGCGTGATAACACAGATTCCGGCATCTACCCTGACAATGGAACAGTGATTGCTGAAGAAAAGCGAGGGGATTCGTCCCGATATTGTTATTTCAGGTGTGTTAATTATGAAAAAAAACGGGAAGTTACATATCCTTTACTTCGACGACGAAGTGGCTTGTCTCGACATTTTTCAGCAGATGTTTGGAGATGAGCATCATGTACAGATAGCCTCGACTCTCGCTGACGTGCGCCGGGCGCTCAGCGAGGCTTCGTTCGACATCATCATCAGCGACCAGCAGATGCCTGAGATTGACGGGCTGACTTTTCTTCGAGAAGTTGCCGAGACTCATCCCGAAAGCTATCGCGTGATGATGACGGGAAGCATCGGTATCGGGAATGCGATACGGGAAATCGGGACAGGAATCATTCACCTGTTTATCACAAAGCCCTGGGCCGAGCCGAATATGCGCGGGATGCTGGAACGGGAAAGCATGTCAAAAATGGATCGCAACACAAATCCCCGCGCCTCGCACAGTCGCAACGCTATTCCCCAAGCTGCTTGATTTCCAACAACTGCACGCACCCATGACCCACACACTGATCTCTGGACTAAAAAGAATAATTCAGTCCTTTCAGTCATCTTTAATTACATGATAGAACGAATGGAGACAATTACTGAAAAGCCTACCTGGCATCCCCCAGGGAGGTTTGACCCGGAGCGTCGCATCAGCGAGCGCGTGTCGGTCTCGCTTGAAGCTGCCTGGGATGGAATGTCCGGCAATTACAGGGCGCGTGTCAGCGACCTCAGCCTGCACGGTTGCTTTCTGGAAACAATTGGTCAAACCTATGCCGGCGAGAATATTAGGTTCCGATTATTGATGCCGACAGGAAGGTGGATTCTAATCAGATGCGAAGTCAGGTACTATCAGCCGACGCTCGGATTCGGACTACGCTTCACGGAAATGAGCGCAGAGGATCAAGCTATGATCGAACAGTTGATTGAGTTTTTTCGCTGAATGAAACCATCAGGCACATACAGAGCCAGCGCCCCTGGCTTTCACCACACTTTCAGTTCCCAATAGCTCGACTTCTACTGCCAACGGAAAATTTTAAGCGCAACCAGGAAACTGACAACACACCATGTCAGCAGCACACAGATAGCCCCCCAGTTTGTCATCATTGATGTGCCGTCGTTCATCACACCGCGCAGCGAATCGTTAAGCGCCGTGAGCGGCAGCGCCTTGATGAACGGTTGAAGAAACTCCGGGAAGCGCGCCGACGAAAAGAACGTGCCCGAGAGCAGCCACATCGGCATCATCACCAGATTCATCAAACCAGATACGCCCTCGATTGTTCTGGGGCGAGCGGCGACGAGCAATCCGATTCCCGCGAATGTCAGTCCGCCGAGGGCAAGGACGAACGACATTTCCAGAAACGAGCCGCGCACTCTGAAGCCAAAGACAAACCAAGCGAACGCGATCACGACCCCGACTTCCAACACGAGGAACATAAGACGCGAGAGGACGAAAGAGAGCAGGTAATGAGAGCGCCTCATCGGCGTTGCGGCGAAACGCTTGAGCAGTTTTCGCATCCGCGAATTAACAACCGTAAAGCCCACGCCCCATAGCCCGCTGCCCATCAAGTTCATTCCCAACAGGCCGGGAATCAGAAAATCTATGTATCGCGCCCCCGGCTCGGTAAACGTTTCATCGCTCGCGCTCACCACATCGCTTCTTCCCGCCGCACGCTGTAAGGCATCGTCAACGACTAAGCGCGCCTGCCGGCTTTCGGGTCGCGTCGGGTCATAACGATAATCGAAGGAGGATGACAGGCCGATTCCCTGCGTCTCTTTCTTCGGGGCTACAACGAGGGCGACTTTTCCGTTCCGCAGCGCCTTCCTGGCTTCGTCTGAAGAAAGCGCCGTTACTACAACATCAGACGAGCGGGAAAGAGCATCAACAAGAGCGTTTGATGCAGCGACGTTTGCGTCGCTTCTTTCAACCGCAATCTGGACTTTCTCCGGCCCCGTGTTGCGAAAGGCTAATCCGAGAGCGCAGACGAGCAGGATGGGAAAGGCGAAAACCCAGAAGGTCACTTCCGGCTCGCGCAAGAATTCGCGCGCACGTGCCCTGACCAATTCGACGAGTGGATGAAAACGACGCCCTTCACCAACGCTACGATTGGAAGCAGCCACATCATTTCCTGCATCTTCCGGCGCAATGGCTTTCGCGGATGTTTCTTCCGCTTCAATCTCCGTGCTTTTAACGGCTCTCTCTTCTATTTCAGGCATCGCGCAACATTCTTCCTGTCAGATGTACAAAAACGTCTTCGAGCGTCGCCTGGTGCGTCGTCAGCTTCACCAGTTCGGCTCGCTGCCGCTCAATCTCTGCGAGCAAGGCCGGGAGC